>NZ_JBITPM010000039.1:0-61613 GCF_050467905.1 Pseudalkalibacillus sp. NRS-1564
TTTATGTCCCAGCCTCTTTTCCGATTAATCGACTAAGTCAGCTGAGAAACTAGGAGCTGTCAGTCCAGCATCTTCGTAGACAGTAGCCATTTTTTCTTCGAAAGAAGCGAATTGAGCGTCTGATTCTTCATACGTTGCTTCCGGGTCATCCGAAAGATTCGCAGCTCTTGTTTCATATGATTTTGCAAGCTCTTCTAAAGCAGCTTCGATATCACTTTTGTATGTTTCAAGTTCAGCAGGAATTTCCATGGCACGCACATCTTCAGCAACGGTCTTTGCAGCAGATTCTGCATCAGACTTCATCGTTGCAAGCTCTTCATCAGAAGGCTTTTCTTCAGCGACTTTAGCAGCTTCAAATTCATAAATTGGTGAATCGCTTTTGTTGACAGTTTGAATTAAGTTCAATTGAAAATCGAGCAGATCACTTTTTACATCTGATTCATTTGCACTGCTTGTTTCTTCTGAGTTTGCGGAATTAGTACTAGCGTTAGAATCGTTCTCATTTGAAGCGCCATTGTTACTACAAGCAGCTACAAATACAAACAGTAGCATCACGAGAGGTAAAAATCTTTTCATTCAAAACCCTCCTAATTTTTAGAAAAATCATCTTACGAGTACAAATTTTAGTTTATTAGGAAGGTTTTGTAAACTACTAAACTACTATTTGGCATAAAATGTAATAAGTAAAACTATTCAGATAAATGCGTTCATAGTCCGTGTTTAAAATATGTTAAGGTAGAGAAGGAGAAAATAGAAGGTAGGAGTGAGCATAATGATTTTATTTAATCAGGATTTGATTACAAGAGAGCAGGCAACCATTGATATTGAAGATCGTGGTTATCAATTTGGAGATGGTGTTTATGAAGTAATCCGTATTTATAACGGAAGCTTTTTTGAGTTGGATGCTCACCTGGAACGTTTAGAACGAAGCGCGAGCGAGATCAAGATTTCTTTACCGTTTACTCAAAAAGAAATCAAGGGGAAAATCGAGCAGCTTGTGGCTGCTAATCGCGTACATAGCGGGCACGTCTACATGCAAGTAACACGTGGCGTAGCTCCACGAAATCATCCCTTCCCGGCAAAATCAGAACCTGTGCTTGTCGCTTATACGAAAGAATATGAGAAAGAACCATCACGCGCACCAGGTCAAGCGATTTTTATGGAAGATATCAGATGGTTAAGATGTGATATTAAAAGTTTGAATTTACTTGGGAATGTATTGGCTAAACAATCTGCAACGGAGCAGAACGTTGACGAAGCGATTTTTCATCGTGGCGACTTGGTAACTGAAGGAAGTTCTACGAATGTTTTTATAGTGAAAAATAACATCCTTTATACTCATCCAGCTAACAACTTTATTTTAGATGGGATCACGAGACGGGTTATCCTTTCGGTTGCTTCTGAACTAGGTATTCAAATAAAGGAAGAAGCGTTTACAAAGCAGGAGCTGCTTGAAAGTGATGAAGTTTTCATTTCTAGTACAACCCAAGAAGCAAGACCAATTGTTGAGGTGGATGGCCGGCAGATTGGGAACGGAAAAGAAGGTGAGATAACCTCATCCCTTCATGCTAAGTTTGCTAGTCGTTTGTCATAACTAGAAGGTGTTGTTAAAATATTTTTAGTGTGCGCAGTTGAAATTTGCGCATATTAATGGTACTGTTATCTTTGGCTATATGTGAAAGAAGAGTTGCTTGTTCCGAGCGTTTTCCAACATTAGGGAAATGCTTTTTTTGAACACTATCAGGAGATTTTTCTCCCGTCTATAGCATTTAATGCATTTTAAAAGTAAAAAGGAGTTTTTAAAAGTTGAAAAAATTTCAAGATCTAGGTTTAAGTAATACGCTGCTAGAAGCAGTTAATCAAATGGGATTCGAAGAAACAACACCAATTCAAGCAGGTACGATTCCTCTAGCGCTTGAAGGCAAAGACGTTATCGGCCAGGCTCAAACTGGTACTGGTAAAACGGCTGCTTTTGGTATCCCAATGATTGAAAAAATCGACACTTCTCTATCTCATGTACAGGGAATCATTCTTGCGCCAACACGTGAGCTTGCTGTACAGGTTGCAGAAGAATTGAACCGTATTGGTCAAGCAAAAGGCGTGCGCGCCCTTCCTATATATGGTGGACAAAGCATCGTTCACCAAATCAAAGCACTTAAAAAGAGACCTCAACTAGTTGTTGCAACTCCAGGGCGTCTGATCGACCATATGGAACGTAAAACAATCCGTCTTCAAGAAGTATCTTTTGTTGTCCTTGATGAAGCAGATGAAATGCTTAACATGGGCTTCATTGAAGATATCGAAAAGATTCTTAAAGGTGTTCCAGACAAGCGTCAAACGCTTCTGTTCTCTGCTACAATGCCGAAACGTATCGCGATTCTTGCAGAGAAATTCATGAGCAATCCTGAAACAGTTAGAACAAAATCAAAAGAAATGACTGTTCCTTCAATCGAACAGCATTACTATGAAGTTCGTGATTCTAAGAAATTCGATATTCTTTGTCGCCTTCTTGATACTCAGTCTCCTGAGCTTGCAATTGTGTTTGCAAGAACTAAGAAACGCGTTGATGAAGTATCTGAAGGACTTAAGAAACGTGGATACATGGCTGAAGGAATTCACGGTGACCTTCCACAGGGTAAACGTGATCAGGTTATTAAACAGTTTAAAGACAGCACAATCGATATCATGGTAGCGACTGACGTTGCTGCACGTGGTCTAGACATTAGTGGTGTTACACACGTTTATAACTTTGATATTCCTCAAGATCCTGAAAGCTACGTTCACAGAATCGGTCGTACTGGCCGTGCAGGTAAGTCAGGTCTTGCTTCGACGTTTATTACTCCACGTGAGTACGATCACCTTAAAGTGATTGAGAAAATTACGAAGAAGTCTATGCAAAAACGTACGATTCCAAGTTTTGCTGAAGCAATGGAAGGCCAGCAGCAAATGGCGATTCAACAGCTTCAAAGCACAATTGAAGAGCAGGATCACTCAGTATACCGTTCATCAGCTGAACAGCTTCTCGATGATCACGATTCAGTAACGCTTCTTTCTGCAGCTCTTAAGTTGCTAACAAAAGAGCCGGATACAACTCCGGTTAAAATTACTGAAATTGCACCACTTCGTGCTAAAAAAGCTCATGGCCGTGGCGGCAGTGGCGGTGGAAACCGCAACCGTAACCGCAGTAATGATCGCGGAGGCCGTAAAGGTGGAAGCGGTGGCGGATATCGCGGAGACCGCAACAGCGGTGGCGCTAACAAGCGTCGTAAGTTCAACGACAAAGGAAATAAATAAGATATATGTAGAAGTCGGGAGAAATCCCGGCTTTTTTTATGTGGATTTTTGCTATTGCCCCTCGGAAGCTAGGCTTTTGATAGTAGCCATATATTCTTTTAATGATGGTTTTACCGTGTTCATCATGGAGTTTATTTTTTAAAATGCTGGGAAAAATCTACTGAAAGCGTTATTCTAAGAGGGACACTATTTACGGAAAGGCAGCGGGATATTATGAAGCATGATCACCAGTCACACACGAAACTAAAAGAGGACGTGCTGTTTGAACGTCTTGCACTAATTGAAAAAGAATTAGAGGCTTCGGAATCATCGAAAATCAAACAACTGATCGACAAGTTGTTGAGTGGTGAACAGCACTTCCTTTTCTCGGGCCATTTTTCTGCTGGGAAATCTTCATTAATAAACGCGTTATTTCAATCAAACCTCTTACCGTCAAGTCCCATACCGGCGAGTGCTAATACGGTTCGTATCCGTTCAGGTGAACCAGGCGCTTCCGTTCATTTCTTGAATGGAAAGAAAATGATTTTTAAAGCGCCGTATGATATTGATCAAGTAAAAGGGTATTGTTTGAACGGAGAAGAGGTCGAGCGCGTTGAATTGTCCGCTCCGTCTTCTTTAGAAGAGGACGTTATTTTCATTGATACTCCTGGAATTGATTCGACAGATGAAGCGCATAGGCTTTCAACGGAATCTTCGATGTATTTAGCTGATGTTGTTTTCTATGTGATGGATTACAATCATGTTCAATCTGAAGTGAACTATCAATTCATCCGAGAACTTTATCGTCAAAATAAAAAAATAATCTTAATTGTGAACCAAATTGATAAGCATCATGAATCTGAAATTTCATTCACATCATTTCAGAAATCAGTGGTCGAGTCTTTTGAAACGTGGGGGATGTCTCTTGAATCCTTTTTCTTTATCTCATTACGCGATTACGATCATCCCCATAACCAGTTTCATCAGTTGAAAACATACATTGACGGGCTTTCAAGGAAAACAGATGAAGACAAAGTGAAGCGAATTTTTAATGCAGCAAGAGAGTTATTGGATGATCTGAATCAAGTAGATGCTCATAACGACGAAGTAGAAGAAGCTTATGAGCAGATGAAAAACAAGCTTGCATTTTCAAAGGAACGCATTGAACTAATCGATCAGGAATTTCAGACTGAAGCGGCGGCTATCCAAAAAAGTGCAATTTTAATGCCGTATGAAGTGAGAGAAGCAGGACGAGCGTATCTTGAATCTCTTCAACCAGACTTTAAAGTAGGATTTGTATTTCGTGATAAGAAAACCCAGCAAGAACGAACGGCGAGGTACGAAACTTTCATTGCGGGTTTAAAAGAACAGGTAAAGTCGCAACTAGAGTGGCATTATCAGCAGCTATTACAACAGCTAGTTTCGACAGCTGGATTAAAAGACGTATCATCTTCTCTCATTGATCAGCCATATGAAGTTGATTTTTCAGTGATACAAGAAGAAGCTAACAAAGGAAACGGTGCAACAGGAGAAGCAGTTCTTCATTATACTGAGAATATCGCTTATCGCTTGAAGACACAGGTCAAGCAGCAAGCAGAACAAAGGAAGGACAAGCTTGTTGATCAAGTCAATTCCGACCACGATAGGCAGGCTGAGGAGCTTAAGAAGTCATTCAAATCTCAAGTCGGAGAAGAGGATGCGGAGACTTTCTTATTAGAGCTGGAAGCTGCTAGTGAGAATACTGAAGAGCTTTGGTCTATTTTGGATGGGAGCCGTGATGAAGAGGCTCGTCGTGCGGGAGACGCATTTAAGAAAAGGTACACGCAAACGGAGGATGTTACTATCGTAGAGTCGACCAAAAGCGATAGTGGACAACAGCGTAAGCAACAGGAGCCTAAAGAGGTGGATTCACCTGAAGGTCAAACTTCTCTTCCTGTTCCCGAAGCGACTAGTATCGCCCTTCAAAGAATGGCAGATGAATTAGAGGATCTTCCTGGTTTTGACTATACGAGACAAAACTTGATCAAGCGTGCAAATAAATTATCAGAAAAGTCATTTACGGTCGCATTGTTTGGTGCCTTTAGCGCTGGGAAATCCTCTTTTGCCAATGCGCTCATTGGCGAAAAAATACTGCCTTCTTCTCCAAATCCAACAACGGCTACGCTTAATCGTATTTGCCCGGTAACAGAAGATCATGCTCATAAAACGGCGATGATTTATTACAAATCGGAAGAAGAACTTTTGGAGGATTTGAATCATTCCCTTTCTTATTTTGGTGAGCAAGCTTTTTCACTAAGGGATTGTCTCCAAATCATTTCACAAGGGAAATTGTTTAAGAGAGAGTCTTCTGCAACAAAACCTCATGCCCTTTTCCTAAGAGCTGTACTTGAAGGTGAAGCTGAGCTAGCATACCTCGGTAAGGAACGTGAAGTCACACTGGATGACTATGAGGATATGGTCGTAAATGAGTCAAAAGCGGCCTTCGTTGCTTCTATCTCGCTCTATTATGATTGTACTTTAACGCGAAAGGGAATAACGCTTGTAGACACTCCAGGGGCAGATTCCATCAACGCACGACATACAGGTGTAGCGTTTCAATATATGAAAGCAGCCGATGCTATTCTTTACGTCACCTATTACAATCATGCATTTTCAAAAGCAGATCGAGAGTTCCTCATTCAGCTTGGACGAGTGGAAGACGTTTTTGAAATGGATAAAATGTTCTTTCTTCTTAATGCATCTGATCTTGCTGCAGATGACGAAGAGCTCGAAATCGTTCTTGATCATGTTACAAATCAGTTACAGCAGTACGGTATTCGCTATCCTGCACTGTATCCTGTCTCAAGTCTTGCAGGAATGCTTGCTTCTGAAGAGAATGTAAGTGAAAAAGAGGCTAAGTTTCTTGCGGCGTTACCAGAAAAATTGAGACAAAAAGGCGGTATTAAGCGGTTTGAATCGCGCTTCTATCATTTTATTCGCAAGGATCTTTCAAAAATGGCAGTGGAGTCCAGCTTAACTGAATTAACAAGTGTGATGAGCGAAATCGAGCGTTGGATCGAGAACTTTGAATTAAATGCGAGTGAAAAAGAACAGCAGATCACAGAGCTTCGTAATCAGAGTGACGAAGCAAATAGGAAGATTAATCACTATTCAAACACTTCATCTGAAAAGCTGATCAAACAAGAATTAACAGAACTTGTTCATTATATTCCTCAGCGTCTTTTTTATCGATTTAATGATTTCTTTAAGGAAGCCTTTAACCCATCGACTATTCAAGGGCGTGAAGGACTGCAACCTGCTTCAGAAACGCTGGTTGAAGATATTGAACAAGATTTATTACAGGAGCTCAGGGCAGCTTCTCTTCGAATCGATCGATTTATGAAGCGAGAAATTCAAAAGAGTGAGAAAGAAATACAAAAGCTTACTCGAGAAATGCTATCTGATTTTCATTACAGCAGTCTACCTGATCGGGACATGGAAACCCCGCAGTTTGATGAGTCTCTTACATCATGGATAGCGGTTGACCGTGTTTTAAAGCACGCTCGTAGCTCCTTTAAATCTTCGAAGCAATTTTTCGAACAGAGTGGAAGAGATACGCTTCATGATGAGTTGAAAAATGAGTTTCAACTACCTGTTAATAACTATTTGAAAACAGAACATAAAGTGATTGAAGAGGCGGCTACGAATTTCTTTGATCAATTAATTGTAGAGGTAAAAGGCGAAATGATGAAAGAAGTTACATCATATGTCAAGGCCAGAACAACGATGCTAACAAGCGATATATCAAAAGATTTCCTTGAAACTAAGCGAAATAATGCTTTCGAAATTCAAACGGAGCTACTGTCGAAGGGAGAATAGGAAATGAAAAATCTAGTTTCAATTGAATGGCTATCAGATCATTTGTATGATGAGCAATTAGTGATTGTGGACTGTCAATTTGAACTTGGCAATCCAGAAAACGGTTATACTTCCTATTTAAAAGGTCATATTCCAGGAGCGCAGTATGCTGATCTCGAAAAAGATTTATCTGGTGAAGTTGGAGAGCATGGTGGAAGACATCCTTTACCTGATCAAGAACAGCTCCAGACGCTCGTTGAAAGGTTAGGGATTGAGCAGGATTCGAAAGTGATCCTATACGACCATGAGTATGGTGCTATGGCAGCAAGATTATGGTTTCTACTCGGATTTGCTGGCCATAAAGCGCGTGCTGTTCTTGATGGGGGTCTTCAAGCTTGGAGAGGGGAGGGGCATAAACTTGAGACGAAAGTTCGTCAAGTAACTCCTTCATCGTATCCTATAAGTCTTGATAAATCGATGATTGTTTCTATGAATGATGTGAAGCAGGCGCAGATAGAAGGGCGCACAATTATTGATTCGAGAGCAAGCGAGCGCTATTCTGGAGAGATAGAACCTATTGATCCTAAAGCAGGTCATATACCAGGCGCTATCAATTACTTCTGGAAGAATAACCTTAATGATAATAAAACATGGAAAGACCCTGAAGAGAGAGTAGGGGAGAAAGAGCATGGTCATGAACCAATTGTATACTGTGGTTCTGGTGTGACTGCTTGTGTTAACCTGCTTGCTTTACAAGAGGCAGGTATTCATGCAAAGCTTTATCCTGGAAGTTATAGTGACTGGATATCCTATGAAGAAAATCAAATTGAAACAAAATAAACGAAACGCCAGCCCTTACGAGGGCTGGCGTTTATTCATTCTATCTAAGGGTGTGAATGAACTTTTCTAAGCGATCCATACCTTCTTTTAGTACATCAAGTTTATAAGCGAAAGAAATTCTTACATAGCCTTCACCGAGTGATGAAAAGGCGCTTCCTGGTACAACTGCTAAATTACCTTCTTTCGCGAGTTTCATTGCAAAGTCAAATGAAGATAAGCCGAACTCCTGAATGGAAGGCAAGATATAGAAAGCACCGTCAGGCTTGATTGGAGATAACCCCATACCAACTAAGCGATCATAAACATAATTCATTCGTTCCTTGTAAGCAACTCGCATCTCAATCGAGTCTTGCAATCCATTCTGTAACGCTTCTAGAGCGGCGTACTGAGATACTGATGAAGCACAGGAGACATTATACTGATGAACTTTCAAGATATGCTGGCATAGTTCTACTGGGGCGAAGAGAAAGCCAATGCGCCATCCTGTCATAGCGTGAGATTTAGATAGTCCATTGATTACGATCGTTTTATCACGCATGCCATCAAATTGAGCGATCGAAGAATGATCACCTGAAAAGTTAAGCTCTGAATAAATTTCATCAGATAAAACAAAAATGTTTTTAGCTTTAAGTAAATCAGCAAGATCGGCTAATTCATCATAAGACATCGCAACACCAGTAGGGTTAGATGGGGAAGGTAGAATAATGCATTTTGTTCGCTCTGTTAGGGCATCTTCAATTAGGTCGCGGGTCATTTTAAATCCGTTTTTAGTCGTATCGACGTGTACTGGAGTTGCGCCACATAATGTAATGATTGGCTCATAACCTGGATACACTGGACCTGGCAAAATCACTTCGTCACCTTCAGTGAGAAGTGTTCGAAGTGTCACGTCAATTGCCTGACTTGCTCCTGAAGTGGTAATGATCTCAGATTCAGCTTGGTAGTTAAGATTGTATTTTGATTGTAGAAAATTAGCTGCTGCCTTTCGAAGTTTTAGGATGCCGGCATTATGAGTATACGTTGTTTTGTTTTCACTAATAGCCGCTTGAGCTGCTTCCTTAATATGAGCTGGTGTCTCAAAATCAGGTTGGCCGATTGTTAATGAAATCATGTTCTCATAATCAGCTACCATATTAAAAAAAGTTCGAATCCCAGAAATCTCAATTTCCTTCACGCGAGGGTTTAATAAATGCTCCATAGGTCTGTCTTCCTTTCCGTCTCTTCTTCTCATAAACATCATTGTAGCATAATTTCTATATTATCGTCGAAATGAAGATGTTCTGTTTATAAAGACATGAAACCTCTGGAAATTCAAGTGTTGATAACTTTGGAAACTATTGATAATATAGGCTTTCTGACACTTATCAACAGATGATTTCGTATACCCGCCCCTGGTATATTTTAAATACATGGGGGTATAGGTGCCGTAGATGGGTTACCCACAAAATTCTGTGGATAACCAATATTCAGATAATTTTCTTCTGAATTGGTCTTCGCTATCGTCTTAATAAAAAAACAGATTCCCTATCATTGATAGGGGATCTGCTTTTTTAAATAGCTGGAAGAATGCAATCGGTCCGATAAGCAAGTAGAGCAAACTGAAGCTGCATGCGCTGATCATATGCGTATATATCAATACCGGTGAGCTTTTCTAATTGTTTGATTCGATAGTTTAGTGTATGCCTATGAATAAATAATTTATCAGCTGTCCGGTTAATGACAAGGTTGTTTTCTAGAAAAGATTCAAGTGTCTTCATTAACTGAGCCTGGTGCTTTCGATCATAGTCAACTATTGGTGATAGAAGAGGTGAATAGTAGGGTGAAAGATCTTCGCCATTTTCTTTTAATCGAATGAATAACTGATAAGCACCTAGGTCAGCGAAGGATAGATGATGTTCGTTTCGATATTTAGCAAATTGATGGGCAACCGTAGCTTCTTTAAGTGCTAGTTCAAGCTGTTGTATGCCTATTTTGGTCATGCTGACTCCAATGATAGAAGAGCTCTTTCCTTCTTTGAAAGGAATGGTGTCACCTAAAAGAAGCACAACAATATGATCCATCTTCCTCTTTATTATACCTTTTGTTCTTGTTTCGATTAATTGCTGCTGACAGTCTTGCTCAAGTTTTGTAAGGTTAGATGATGAAAGAACTGCGATTGTATTAGAACCGGTTAAATCATAGCCCATTTCTTTGCTCTTTTTTAATATTATTTTCTCGTCTTCGTAGGATTGGGAGAGTAAAATATCAAGAAAATCAGCTTCGATCTGAGATCTAGTATCTTCAATAATACGTAGTTTTAGAAATTCAATCGCAAAAATATTAGCCGCATGCTTTAAAGCAAGGTGATCGAGTGCCGTGAGTGGTGTTAGTTTCTTGATATGAATTGTTCCAATTGCTTTTCCTTCGGTTTTGATCGGATAGAATTGATCGGTAGAATCATTTTGATTCGTGAGATAAGTCTCTGCTAAAAGAGCATTATCCGCATGATAAATTGAAACAGTGCAGTTTAGTAGTTTCGATAGTGCATCAGTGATAGCTGAAAAGCCAGCATTTTTAATAACAAGTGACGTTAAGTCATCCTGAATACGCTGAGCCTGTGTAAGAATGGACAGTTGTTTATTAACGAGCTGTTCCAAAATGCTTCTTGTAACCATTGAGAAATTCATCGTTCTCGGAATTTCAAGAAGCGGTAATCCGGTTCGGTTCGCCGCTTCGATCATCGCAATCGGAACTACGTCTAGATAAAATCCAGTATGAATGGCAAGAGCAGAGAGCTGTCTGTTCGAAAGGGCATCAATGAGTTTCGCATAAGAATCGGATTTCTCGTGCCATCCGTATGCCGTCGTTATTAAAAACTCCCCTTCATGAAGCCGTGTCATATCTTCCATTACTTCCACGATTGTTAACCATTTAATATCTCGGTCAATTCCTTTTTTTTCCAGCAATTAATTTAATTCCACTCATCTCAGGCAGCTGTAAGGCTTCTCGAACTGATAGTCCCATAGGCGTCCCTCCGTCTCTTCTTATCCAAAGCGTACAATAATGTCAGAATTTTTTGTAGATGATGCGGGATAGAATTTTGCTTCATTTCAACATAGGCTATACATATAGACAAAAAAGTGAGGTGTCGATTCGGTGATGAGTAAAAGAACCCACTTAATAAAACCTTTATTAGGAATGGATTATGCCTTTATTTCTCATGGAAAAGGGATCTATTTATATGATGAGGATGGTCATGCGTTTATTGATGGATGTTCAGGTGCTGTGACAGCAAATATCGGCCACGCCGTTCCTGAAATTAAGGAAGCGATGGTAAAGCAAGCCGATCAAGTATCATTTGTTTATCGCTCTCAGTTTACGAGTTCGTCTGCAGAGCTTCTTGCTGAAAGACTATGTCGCCATGCTCCGGGTGATCTGGACTGGGTGTTTTTTGTGAACAGCGGATCAGAAGCATTAGAAACCGCTTTGAAAATAGCCGTTCAGTATTGGCAGGAACTGGGTCGACCAACGAAGAACAGAATCATATCGAGGTGGATGAGCTATCACGGGATTACAATGGGTGCCCTTTCAATGTCCGGTCATGTCATACGTCGGAGTCGCTTTAGCGCGATGTTAGAGCATTATCCAGAACTCTCTCCTCCTTATTGTTACAGATGTTCTTACAATGAGCACTGTCCGAATTGTTCAAAGCACTATGCGCTAGAATTTGAAAAAACGATTCAAAGACTTGGGGCAGAAACAATTGCGGCGTTTGTTTGTGAACCTATCATTGGTGCAGCTGGGGTGCGGTTGTTCCACCTGATTCCTATTTTAAAGAAATGAAAGCCGTATGTGAGCGCTATGATATTTTGTTTATTGCAGATGAAGTTATGACAGGAGTCGGGAGAACAGGGAAAATGTATGCAATGGAACATTGGGGTGTCGCACCAGATATCTTAGCACTCGGAAAAGGAATGAGCGCAGGTTATACACCGATGGCAGCTACCCTTGTATCTGATCGGATCATACTGGAAATTGAACGCGGATCCAAAGTTGTGCTAAGCGGTCATACGTTTAGTGCAAACCCACTCTCATCTGCTATATGTCTCGCTGTTCTTGACTATATAGAAGAAAATAATCTTGTGAAAAATGCCGAAGAAAAAGGTGGTCTTCTCTTAAAAGGATTAAAAGAGCTTCAATCGATTTATCCTTTTATTGGTGATGTAAGAGGTAAAGGGTTATTAACAGCTATTGAATTTGTTCAGGATCAACTGACGAAGGAACCGTTCTTGCTACAGAATGAAGTGACAAATCGTTTTATCAGAAAATGCTATGACTACGGTTTACTCGTTTACACGGCTGCTGGGGGATTGAATGGGATAGCGGGTGATGCAGTCATTGTGGCACCACCTCTAATCATTCAAGAAAATGAGGTTCATCTCCTTCTGAATAAGCTGAATCAGGCATTAGCTGAATTGGAGAAAGAGCTTACAATAGAAGGCCTCTATAGTAGACGATCGATAAGCTGACGAAAGGATGAGAAATCCGTGAGAAGTAAAAGATGCGCATTGTCAGAGCTCGATCTATTAAGAGATAACATGACGATAATGTGTGGTGGATTTGGTGGAGTAGGTTCACCTCCAACACTTATTCAATGGATTCTTGATTCTGGTATTAAGAATATAACGCTCATTTGTAACGATGCTGGCTTCCCGTGGATCGGACCTGGAAAGCTTGTCACCGAAAAAAGAGTTTCAACACTTATTGCATCTCATATTGGCTCAAATCCTGAAGCAGGAAAACAAATGCATAACGGAGAACTTACCGTTCAATTCTACCCGCAGGGAACGCTGGCAGAAAAGATTCGCGCTGGGGGGATGGGGCTTGGTGGTATTTTAGTAGACGTCGGGCTTGGGACATCTATTGAACACGGAAAGGAAAAGACAATCATTCACGGTAAAGAATATATGATTGAACCTGCTCTTACGGCAGATTTATCTATTATTGCCTGCAAACGTGCTGATCCATATGGAAATCTAATCTACGATCAAAGTGCACGAAACACGAACCCACTTGTCGCCCAAGCAGGTGATGTTACTATCGCTGAATCTGTTGAAATCGTACAAACAGGTGAGCTAGGTCCAGAGGAAATTATCACTCAAGGTGTTTTCGTTGATCACGTCATTGAAAGCAAGGGAGTTGATTGGAAATGGGTATGGGAGCTGAAGCGAGAAAGTTAATTGCACAACGTGCTGCTCGTGAAGTCACGTACGGCATGATGGTTAATCTTGGGATCGGTATTCCTACGCTTGTAGCTGACTTTATTCCAAATTCCCTCGATGTCATGTCGCATACGGAAAATGGCATCTTAGGAATGGGGGGGAGTCCTGAGCAAGGTAAGGAAGATGGAAATCTATCTAACGCCGGGGGATATCCAGTTACCATTCAATCAGGTGCTTCATTTTTTGATAGTGCAGAAGCGTTTGGAATGGTTAGGAGGGGACATCTCGATTTAACGATTCTTGGCGCACTTGAAGTGAGTGGAAGAGGAGATATCGCAAATTGGATCGTACCTGGAAAACGAGTGCCTGGCATGGGTGGGGCTATTGATCTCGCTCAAAAAGCTAAAAAGGTGATTGTATTAATGAGTCATACAACAAAAGATGGGCAGCCCAAAATTGTCAAAGAATGTTCTCTCCCTTTGACGGTAAAAGAAGGTGCACACATGATTATTACAGAGAGAGCTGTTATGCGAATTGATCAGGGAGAGCTTTTTCTTCTCGAAGTGATGCCTGGTTATTCTGTTGAAGATGTGTTAGGCGCTACTGAAGCAGATGTAAATGTTGATCATGTGGGGAGGCGGACCTCATGAAAGAAGAAATAAACAAATGGATGATGCTTCATCGGGACTATGGGATAGAAATGCTTCAACGCTTTGTTCGTTGTGATAGCGTGCAAGGAAACGAGGCAAATGTGCAAGACCTTGTTCAGTCAGAACTTCATCAACTCGGAATGAAAATAGATCGGTTTACTCCTGGAGACGAAACTCTTAATCATCGTGCATTTTGTGCGAATCGAACAGATTTTACACAAAGCCCTAATGTTGTAGGTGTGTGGAAAGGTAAGGGAGGTGGTCGTTCACTCATTTTGAACGGTCATATTGACGTTGTCCCCCCTGGAAATAGAAGTGACTGGGAGTTAGAACCTTATAGCGGGGAAGTAAAGAACGGCAGGCTGTACGGTAGAGGGGCAACCGATATGAAAGGCGGAAATACGGCGATGCTTCTTGCCTTAAAATGCCTTAAAGATTTGGAGCTTCCTCTAAATGGCGATCTGATCTTTGAAAGCGTAGTGGAAGAAGAAAGTGGGGGAACAGGTACACTTGCGGCAATTGAACGAGGTTACCGTGCTGATGCCGCTCTTATTCCAGAGCCGACGAAGATGAAAGTGTTCCCTAAGCAGCAGGGATCAATGTGGTTTCGTATCACCGTATCAGGGCGCGGTGCACACGGTGGTACGCGTTATGAAGGAGTATCTGCTCTCGAGAAAAGCCTTTCGGTGATTAAAGCCATCCAATTATTAGAGGAACAGCGCAATAATCGAATTACAGACTCTTTATATGAAAACATTCCGATCCCTGTTCCGATTAATATAGGAAAAATTTCAGGTGGAGATTGGCCATCCTCTGTTCCAGATCAAGTAGTTTTAGAGGGAAGAATGGGGGTGATTCCTGGAGAAGAGCTTGATGACGCAAAGCTTGACATGCGCCGTGCCCTAGAAGCTATTGAAGATGATTGGCTAAAGGATCATCCAGTAGAGATCGAGTGGTTTGGAGCAAGATGGCTGCCTGGAGAAGTTGATGAAGATCATCCGCTAGTGGGCGTAATTCGCCGTCATTACGAAGAAGTCACAGGGAAAGATCTCGTTATCGAAGCTTCTCCTTGGGGGACAGATGGGGGATTGCTACAAGAAGAAGGGAATACGCCATCGATTATTTTCGGTCCAGGAGAGACAGCGGTAGCACATTTTGCAAATGAATACATTGAAATTGATCAAATGATGCTTGCAGCAGAACTTTTTGTGCACATCATTCTAGAATGGTGTGGCCAGCATAAGTAGGAGCGGCTATGCCGTTCTTTTTCATGTGGTTCTTTCACTTTGTTTTTCTAATATAGCTTACCTTTAGGAAGGAGTTTACAAAAGAAAGAAGAACTACTGATTTAAGACATGAATGAGGGGGAGGTTAATGGGAAATAAGCGAATTGAAGCGGTTGAGCATTTTTATAAAGGGAGCGATTATGTCTTTACCTGTACGTTTGATACATTTAATGAACGCATTCGTATTGATGTTTATGATGGAAGCGTCCAAGCAGTTATCGCTCATATTCAAGAAGTGTTTACGAGCGAATATTCAAAGTGCATTGTAAAAGTAAAAAGTGAAGATGTTTCCTCCTTTCTTTCAATTGGCTATACCTACGAAGGGAAGATTCGTTTCTATTTTTCTGGTAGTGATGCTCATCTCATGACGAAGTATCGAGCGAATTGGCGTCGAAATAGTGAGTCTTGGGTAGATGAAGACAAGTTATTAAAGGCTGTACAAAACAAACCTCTTACTTCTCTCAAAGGAAACCCTCCTATGCGGATTGGAATTGAAAGTGATGCTGAAGCGCTAGCCAAATTATATCAAACTGTGTTTTCGGTCTACCCAACCCCAATGGATGATCCTAGTTACATTAAGAAAGCTATGAAGAGTGACACGATTTTTTATGTAATGGAAGATCAGGGAATAATCAAAAGTGCCGCCTCAGCTGAAGTGAATCGTACGTATAGAAATGCCGAGATGACGGATTGCGCAACCCTTCCTGAGTATAGGAAAGGTGGAACGATGCGTCACTTAATTCTTGCTTTAGAAACGGAGTTGTTAAAGCAAGAGGTGTACTACGCTTACTCGATCGCGAGGAGTCTTTCTTTTGGAATGAATGCTGTATTTCATCAGCTTCACTATGAATATGGTGGGCGTCTTGTAAACAATGTAAAGATCTATAAAGATTGGGAAAATATGAATCTATGGAGTAAAAAGCTTCTAGGTAGTGCCGGAAAATCAGCACAGATAGATGAAAATTCGGCATAAAGGAGGACATCTATGAGAGAAACGATTCCACTTACGGATGGAATGTTTGAAGCGATCCTAGAAAGTATTGATGAGGGGATTCATGTCGTTGATAACAGAGGGATGACGATCTATTATAATGAAATTGCTGCTAATCACGATGGATTGCAAGTAGGCGATGTGTTAGGAACGCACTATTTAGAAGCTTTTCCATCACTCTCCAAAGAAACGAGCACACTATCTCATGTGTTAACGACAAGAAAGCCAATTTTTAATAAAGATCAAACTTACAGAAATATGAAGGGACACTTGATCTCGACGATTAATACGACACTGCCTATCGTTGTGAATGGGCACTTAGAAGGAGCTGTGGAAATTGCTCGAGATCTTTCGCGTATCAAAATATTGTCTGATAAGGTAATGGAATTACAATCTAAAATAAATCGAAAGACGGTCAAGGAGTTCGACAACGGCACTATCTATACATTTGAGCACATTCTAACGAACGATCCCGTTTTTATAAAGGTAAAGGACCGAGCCCAAAAAGCTGCCGTTCTTCATTCTCCAGTTCTTGTCTATGGTGAGACTGGCACTGGAAAAGAACTCCTTGTTCAAGCGATTCATAATGCTTCTAAGCGGGTGGGGCCATTTATTGCACAAAATTGCGCCGCCTTACCTGCATCGATTCTTGAGTCAATTCTTTTTGGTACGTCAAAAGGAAGCTTTACAGGTGCTGAGGAGCGTGAAGGATTATTCGAACTAGCTAATGGCGGTACTCTTTTTCTTGATGAGATTAATTCGATGCCCATTGATGTACAAGCAAAATTGCTTCGGGTTTTAGAGGATGGTGTCATCCGGCGAGTTGGAGCAGGAAAGACGAGAAAAGTGGATGTCCGAATCATAGCTGCAATGAATGAAGAACCGGAATCTGCTCTTGAGGCAAAGAGGCTTCGTGTTGATTTGTTTTACCGTTTGAATGTTATTTATCTTAGATTACCACCTCTTCGAGAACGAAAAGAGGATATTTCTAATCTCATTGCTCATTTTATTAAGAAATACAACGATAAATTTCATAAAAACATAAGAGGAGTCGATCAGAAGTCGGCAACGCTGCTCTCTTCGCGTCACTGGCATGGAAATGTTCGGGAGCTTGAGCATGTGATTCAATCGGCCATGAATTTCGCAGAAGGACATACATTAACCTTCGACGATTTTGAGGTGCTTCTTCCAGAAAATCAATCTCGTGTAACGGCACCACTCCGCGACGTTTTGTTAAAAACAGAATATGATTTAATAAAACAAGCCATGAATGTCAGCCAGGGTAATGTGAAAAAAGCTGCAGAGCAGTTAGGCATCCCCAGACAAACATTACAATATAAACTTTCTAAACACCCACTAAGCCAGAGTGCCGAATATTGAGCACAGCTGGCTTTTTATTGTGGAAATAAATGAAGGGAGTGGATAAGTAGGGATCTTAGTTGTAACCGTAATAGACTTATCTTATAAGCGTCTTGATCCCACGATAAACCAAAAAGTAGGCTTTTTTGAAGAATTAATGGAGCTGGCACGCTACTTGCATAGTATAGGAGTAGATTATCTGAAGGGGGAATGTATTGTGCTGATGCAACTGTATAAGCCAACTCGGAATTGGAAGGATATTGAACTTTGGAAGGATGTCACGGAAGACCAATGGAATGATTGGATTTGGCAGCTTACTAATACGATTCGAACGCTTGATGACTTGAAGAAAGTAGTGAACTTAACACCTGACGAGGAAGAAGGTGTGAAGATCGCAACGAAAACCATTCCACTTAACATCACGCCATACTATGCTTCCTTAATGAATCCGGATGATCCGCGCTGTCCGGTTCGCATGCAATCAGTCCCTATTTCGCAAGAGATGTATAAAACGAAATATGATCTCGAAGATCCTCTTCATGAAGATGAGGATTCCCCAGTGCCTGGATTAACGCATAGATATCCTGATCGCGTTCTTTTTCTAGTTACAAATCAGTGTTCGATGTACTGCAGGTATTGTACTAGGAGACGCTTTTCAGGGCAAATCGGAATGGGGGTTCCAAAAAAACAGCTTGATGAAGCCATAAGCTATATTTCAAGAACCCCTGAAGTGAGAGATGTCCTTATTTCTGGAGGAGATGGGCTACTGATCAATGATAAGATTCTTGAATATGTGCTCAAGAACTTACGAGCGATTCCACATGTTGAAATTATTCGAATCGGAACGAGAGCCCCGGTTGTGTTTCCTCAGCGAATTACAGAGGATTTATGTAACATTTTAAAGAAATACCATCCTGTCTGGCTGAACACGCACTTTAATACAAGTATTGAAATTACAGAAGAATCGAAGAAGGCATGTGAAATGCTGGCAGATGCCGGCGTTCCTGTTGGAAATCAAGCGGTTATTCTTGCAGGGATCAATGATAGCGTACCGATTATGAAGAAGCTGATGCATGACCTTGTGAAAATTAGGGTGAGGCCATATTACATTTATCAGTGTGATTTATCTGAGGGGATTGGGCATTTTCGTGCACTGGTTTCTAAAGGATTGGAAATCATTGAAGGATTAAGGGGACATACGTCAGGATATGCCGTACCGACTTTTGTAGTTGATGCCCCTGGAGGCGGTGGAAAAATAGCCCTTCAGCCAAATTACATGATTTCCCAAAGTGCAGATAAAGTTATTTTACGAAACTTTGAAGGGGTTATTACTTCTTACCCTGAGCCGGAAAATTATACTCCCGGTACGGCTGATACGTACTTTAACCAGGTTTATGAAATGGAGAAAAAACCTGCTATCGGCATTCATTCCTTAATGACAGATGAGCGGTTTAATCTTGTTCCAGAAGGCATTCAGCGGTTTAGTCGAAGATCTCAGTACGAAAAGGACGCAACACATAGCTCGCTAAAAGATAAGCGCGATAAAAGAGATGTTATGAAGGAAAAGAAATTTAACGCAGAGCAGGAGAAATACAAAGGTAATGATAAAGGAGAGGAAACCGTATGATCTGTAAATGGTGTGAACAGGAGGGAGCTTTTGAGACGCTTGATAAAGGTTACTGGGAATTACCTGATGGATCGAGAGCGGTCGAAATTAGTGATTTGCCCTCGGTTCAATGCGGTTATTGCGGGATGTGCTATCAGACAGATGAATTAGTTGGAGACGTGGAGGAGCAATTGATGCTAATCGATACGGCAAAACTACCCTCCTCCTTTTCGTATAAAGAATTAATGAGTCAAGAAAGACTCTTAAAGAAAAATTATTTTGATCTTGATCGTTACCCGCTCTAATCCTTGAGTTAATAGCATTTTCTCTTGAAAAGAAAACATGTAAAAAAAGTTATATCGGAATATTCTGAAAAATATTGATATTTTGACGATTCCCTCGTATAATAGAAAAAAGAGCTTCAGAGGGGGGAGAGCTAGCATGAACAATCATCATAAGTCGTATAAAGACAATATGAAACAACGTGCTATGAAAAAGAAACAGGAACAGGAAACGTTTGAGTTGGAATTGTACGCCCAATTGATCCTTGATGAAGCCGTGTTTATTTTCCAGGAAAAACGTTACCAACAATCCATTGATCAAGCTCTCGACAGAGGAGACAAAAAAGCATTTCAAGAAGCATCCAAGCAGTATGTAGCGTTTCTTCGTTCTTACAAACAGGAGCTTCATTTCGACTGAATAGAATGAGGCCAATCTGGCACAAACTAGAGAGGAAGTACTTCTAAAGGAGTGTCACGATGGGCAGACAGAAAAAAGGAAACCCCAATGCACAGCGTAATAATAATGCAAAACAACAAAAAGCAAAAGCGATGCCATCCTATGCAGAGATGGAAGCAGAAAAGCTGAAAAATCCGCAAGAATAAAAGAAGGAGCCTTCATTAAAAAGGCTCCTTCTTTTATTGTGATCATTTTGTTATTTCGTTTATGTTACCATAAGAAAAGAAAATGGTTTATAGGGTGAAAGGAAGATCAAATATATGGGCCGATTAGTATTAATTGATGGATTTAATTTATTAAGTAGAGGTTATTTTGCGACAGCCTATGGAAAGTCTGAAGACCAGCTTTCGCAAACGCCTGAAGGGTTATATACGAATGCTTTAAGGGTGAAGCTGCAAAAAATCATTTCTCTTGTAAAGGAGTATGAACCGACGCATTTTGTTGTTACATGGGATGTGAAACGGAATGAAGTAAAGCGTAAAGCGCTCTATGAAGAATATAAAGGAACGAGGGAAGATTTACCAGGTCCTCTTATTCAGCAATATGAAACGGCTGTGAATTTGTTTAAGGCAACAGGAATCCCGCAGATGAGTGTAGAAGGATTTGAAGCAGATGATGTAATGGGAACACTCTCCGACCGGTGGACAAAAGAAGGTCTGGGTGATTGTTACATTTATAGTAATGATCGGGATCTTCTTCAGCTTCTGAATCCTTCTGTTTCACAAATTATTGCGATTCGCAAAGAAGGCGATAGGGTATACACAGAAGAGCATTTCAAAACAGAGTATGGAATTACACCCGATCAGTGGATTGATGTGAAAGCATTACTTGGAGATAAGAGTGATAACATTCCAGGTGTTGCCGGAGTAGGGGACAAGGCTGCTTTACCGCTAATTCAGCAATATGGTTCCGTTCAAGGGGTATATGAGAACATTAGCGAACTAGACAGTAAATTTAATCGGTATCGTAAAAAGCTTATAGATGGCGAGGAGTTCGCGAAATTAAGTCTTGAACTTGTGACAATTGAGCGCGCGATTCCTGATCTTGATGATTATTCGTTTGCTAATTGCAGGTTAGATATGGATTTAGATCAGTTTAAAGATGAGCTGGATCATCTCGGATTGAGAATCCGCATGTAGAAATAATGGTTGGTTAACAAATCCTAAATAAAAAAAGCGCCTTGGATTGAAAAGGCGCTCATTTTAATTAGGATTTGATAGAAGATAAGGACGTTTTTATCATTTGTTTTGCTGAATCGCTTTTCGCGCTAGCTCGTCAGCCATTTTATTTTTTGAGCTTGGGATCCATTTAATGAAACAAAGGTCGAATTGATCAACTAACGCCAAGCATCGAATTAAGTAGGGTTGATAACCTTTGTTTTTGACATATCTGCCGTCGACTGCGCTACTGACTAGCTGTGAATCTGTCCGAACGGAGATTGTGCGGAACTGTTTATCTATACAAAGCGTAAGAGCGTGAATTAACGCTTCAAATTCTGCTTCATGGTTTGTGAGCGTGCCAAGCGGGAGAGAAGATCGAATGACACTTCCTTCTGCTTTAACGAAAACACCTGCTCCAGAGGGACCAGGGTTACCTGCGCTTGCTCCATCTACATACACTTCAATCATGTGCCTTTCCTCCCCTGTGGGCTGGTCTTGTTGTATTTTATCATAATCATGTTCGTAGAGAGAAGACATACATTTAAGGTAAAAGGAGAAAACTGTTAAGAAGGGACTGTGTGTAGGAGTGAAAAGTATGAAAAAGAAAGAAGTTATGATGGAAGTAGGGTTAATCCTAGATACATATTGTCAGGATTGCTTGCTCAAAAGAGTCAATCAACATGATTACGGTAAATGTCATGCCCAAAAGTTTTGTATTACCGAATGTACAGTTGGAGAAGAATTGAAGCAATTAGGTAAACATTTGACATAGGGAGGGCATAGTCATGGATGTTATAGTGAAATGGAAATACAAAACGCCAAGAGGCCTTTCCTCCTGGATGACGTCAGACGAAGTGCCATTTAATGAAGCGCTTCTTTTGGCACGTGATATTGCTAAAACTGGTCGATCCATCGACCTTTACTTTCTTGATAATAGGGGAACGAAATGGTCTGTTAAGGAATTGGAAACATACATGACCAAAAAACAAGAGCGACCAGCTTCAATTGAGGTTATTTTCGACGGTAGTTTTGATAAAGAAACAAAGAAGGCTGGATGCGGAGCGGTTAT
This sequence comes from Pseudalkalibacillus sp. NRS-1564, assembly GCF_050467905.1. Lineage (NCBI taxonomy): Bacteria > Bacillati > Bacillota > Bacilli > Caryophanales > Fictibacillaceae > Pseudalkalibacillus > Pseudalkalibacillus sp. NRS-1564. Next base: position 22,011 of record NZ_JBITPM010000039.1, read on the forward strand.
TTATTATTATGAGGGTAGGCAGAGAAAACGCATACGAATAAATAAAGCGATGGATTATCTTGAAAATAATAATGAGGCCGAATATGCATCGTTATGGTTAGGTCTTCAAGAAATAAAATCAATCGATGTTGAGGATACAGAGATCCTCATCAAAGGTGATTCCCAGGTGGTGATTAACCAGCTTGGAGGAGAATGGGCCGTGTATGAACCACTCTTAACGAGGTGGATGGATCGCATTGAAGATACGCTACGTGATCTTAGACTTCAACCTGTGTACAAGCATATTTCTCGCGAAGAGAATAAAGAGGCGCATCGTTTAGCCAAACAAGCGCTTAAGGGTACAGAAATTAGTAGTTCCATTGAAGTTGATAACGAATAAGAGAAGCAGCGCAATGCTGCTTCTCTTATTCGTTTGCTTCTCTTAACTGCGTTTCACATTTTTCGATTAATTCACTAGAAAATTCATAGAACTGTTCATTCGTTCCCGATTTATGTGAGAGCGCTTGTTGGAACTGTTCTTTCGCTTGATTTATCGCATCCTGTGCCGCTTGTAACTGGTTACCATTCATGCTTTTCGTTGCCTGGCCGACGAGATGCTGAGCTGATTTAATGGACATTTCAATTTGTTGCAAATCAGAATATGGTTCTGACATACTATCCCACCTTTACGATTCATTCAAGAATAGTATGACCATGAGTCTGCTTTTTAAACCAAAGGGTTTATCGTGATTTAGCGTCTATCTCATCGGAAAATGACATGAAAAAAGGAACTGATGATTTCATCAGTTCCTTTTGAAAATTATATTTTAGAGTTTGTTTACGTTAGCAGCTTGAGGTCCGCGATTTCCTTCAACGATTTCGAAAGAAACGTCTTGGCCTTCTTCAAGTGTTTTGAAACCTTCATCATTGATTGCTGAGAAGTGTACGAATACATCGTCAGCTCCGTCGATTTCGATGAAACCGAATCCTTTTTCTGCATTAAACCATTTTACTTTACCGTTTTGCATGTTTGTTCCTCCTAAAAGCTTAGCACAATCTTTGTGCACTTTAAAATTCAACCATTCACTGGAACATTGAATAAGAGATATTCGATGTGTACGAGATTAGTGCACGAAAAATCGAAATCAAAGTCTCAATCAAATATCCTATGTGATAAATGGTTAACTACAATATAACGTCTCATTAGAAAAATGTCAAGACTATCAACTGATTAAAACATAATCCTTAACGGGAAGAATAAAGTTGGGTAAGATGGAAATTAGAAAGATGCATTCTTACATATGGAGGGGTTCTATGAAGCCGGAAGTAAAATTTAAAAGTGATATTGATATTGCACAGGAATCTAAGGTGACTCGCATCTCTACAATTGCCGAGCAGCTAGGATTATATGAGAATGAATGGGAACCTTATGGTCATTATAAAGCAAAGATTTCATTAAATGCGATGAAACGTTTGAATGAAAAGCCCTCTGGAAAAGTCGTCCTTGTAACAGCGATCAATCCTACTCCTGCAGGGGAAGGGAAAAGCACTGTAACAGTTGGTTTAGCGCAGGCATTAAATCGAATCGGTGAAAAAGCCATCGTTGCCATGAGAGAACCTTCACTTGGTCCGAGTATGGGGATTAAAGGAGGTGCAGCTGGAGGTGGTTATTCGCAAGTAATGCCGATGGAAGATATTAACCTCCATTTTACTGGAGATTTACATGCGATAACGTCTGCACATAATGCTTTATCTGCCCTTATCGATAACCATATTCATCAAGGAAATGAAATTGGTTTTGATACGAGGCGTGTCACTTGGAAGCGCGTTGTAGATTTAAATGACCGAGCATTACGTAATGTCATTGTTGGTCTAGGCGGCCCTACACAAGGTGTACCTCGTGAAGATGGGTTTGATATTACAGTAGCCTCTGAAATCATGGCGATTCTATGTCTAGCTTCAGACATAACTGATTTAAAGAAACGTCTTTCATCAATTGTAGTAGGATATAGCATGTCAAAAGAGCCGATTACTGTTGGGGATTTAGGTGTAGAGGGAGCGATTACACTTCTTTTAAAAGATGCGATGAATCCGAATCTTGTTCAAACGTTGGAGAATACTCCAGCCCTAATCCACGGTGGCCCTTTTGCTAATATTGCTCATGGATGTAACAGCGTGGCAGCAACCAAAATGGCGCAAAAGCTTTCTGACTATGTGATTACTGAAGCAGGATTTGGGGCTGATCTCGGAGCTGAAAAGTTTTTCGATATTAAAACTAGAGCTGGCGATATTGATCCTGCAGCAACCGTAATTGTAGCAACCATTCGAGCCCTTAAAATGCATGGCGGAGTACCCAAAGATAACCTAAAAAAAGAAGATGTTGGTGCGCTAAAAGCTGGACTATCAAATCTGGAACAGCATGTCTCTTCAATAAAAAAATTTGGTGTACCATATGTTGTTGCCATTAATCGGTTTCTAACAGACACGGATCTAGAAATGAATACTCTCTTAGAATGGTGTAAAGAAAATGATATCCCTGTAGCGCTAACAGATGTATGGGCACGAGGAGGAGAAGGCGGCGTAGAGCTCGCAGAAACGTTATTAAACGAAATGGAACGAACTGAAAATCAGTTTAAGCCTCTTTATGATCTTGATTGTTCAATGACTGAGAAAATCGAAACGATCGCTAAAGAAATTTACGGTGCTTCGGGGATAGAATTGTCCTCTAAAGCTAAGAAACAAATGAAAGAATTCGAAGAAAATGGTTGGGGGAAACTTCCTGTTTGTATGGCAAAAACACAATATTCTCTTTCGGATGACCCTTTGTTACTCGGAAGACCTTCTGGCTTTACGATAACCATTCGCGAATTCCGTCCTTCCATTGGAGCCGGATTTATCGTAGCATTAACCGGGAACGTAATGACGATGCCTGGATTACCTAAAAAACCAGCGGCCCTTAACATGGATGTTTCTGAAGATGGAACAGCAATTGGGCTTTTCTAGAAAGAGTGGATATACGATGTCGAATACAGCTTTAACAAAAAAATTAATACGTGATTCAAGAACGACCAAATCAAGCTTCGTACTACCTTCTGACACAAATACTCATGGAACCTTGTTTGGTGGAAAGCTAATGTCTTACATAGATGATATTGCTGCCATAGCTGCATCTAAGCACGCTAGATCAGCAGTAGTTACTGCATCAGCTGACTCAATTGATTTCCTTAGTCCTATTCGTGAAGGTGAAGTAGTCAGCTTAGAGGCCTATGTAAGTTGGACACACAATACTTCAATGGAAGTGTTTGTGAAAATATTTGCCGAAAATGTGTTAACAGGTAGAAAGAAAGTGTGCGCAACGTCCTTCTTAACTTTCGTTGCTCTAGATGAAGAGAGTATACCTGCAAGAGTGCCTGAAGCAATGCCTGAGACAGAAGAAGAAAGATTTGTGAATGATGGTGGACTAGAGCGTATGAAGGCAAGAAAAGCGAGAAGAAAACACTCGCAAACATTAGCCAGTGAATTTGGTTCATTTTCTTAAGAAATAAGCTGCTTTTACTTAAATTATCGATTGTTGTCTCATTCGACTGGTTATCAAAGAGCATGAAGGAGCTAAAAATCAACTGCGTTAAACATAGCTAAAAAAGATCTGCAAATATGCAGATCTCATGTTTCAAACCCGAGAATAAAATTGTTTTGCCGATCCTGAATTTGCTGTTGCGCTCGATTAAGGGCGTCACGCTGTTCAGGATTTGCACTGTGAATCATTTTATCTAATTCTCCGGACATTCGCTCAAGTAATTGCTGTGTTTCAGTATAGCTATTATCAGTAATGGCTGATTGCTGTTTGGTAGCAAGCTGAAGCTGTTCATCGGCATATTCAACTAGCTCATGAGCGTTTTTTAACATTTCCTCTAGTTTTCGGTATGTGGACAATGTGCACATCTCCTTTTCGTAATTGGTCACGATTAGTATTGACAGGAAAGACACTTTTATGAGAAACAAGGGGAAATTCCGGGTGTGGAAGTGATATACTAAGACAAGCAAAAAGAAAGGCGTGAATCAAGTTGGCAAGTGAATTATATGCAGGAGAAATGGCGACGCTACGTGTCGCACGTATACAAGAATACGGATATTTTCTAACAAATGGATTAGAAGACGTTATGCTTCATAAAAAAGAAGCTAAAAATAACTATGAAGAAAATGATGAAGTTGAGGTGTTTTTGTACCATGATCATCAGGGGAGACTTTCAGCAACTGAAACAATACCAACTGTTACAGTTGATTCATTTTCGATTCTAAAGGTCGTAGAAGTGAAAAGAAGCCTTGGGGTTTTTGTTGATATTGGTATTCAAAAGGACATGCTGTTATCAAAAGATGATTTACCTTATGATTGGGCAACTTGGCCAGCAATTGGTGATGAATTGTATTGCGGACTAAAGCTCGATAAAAAGCAGCGTCTATTTGCAGATTTAAGTAAATTTGAAGAAATACAGGAGCTTTCTAAATCAGCACCGGCAGAATGTAAAAATGATGAAGTAGAAGGCCTGGTTTTTCGCTTTCTAGAAGACGGTGTTTCAATTTTAACCAATGAAGGATATCTTGCTTATCTTCATAAGGATGAGATGAAGGATCAAGTGAGACTTGGCCAGCGTCTTACAGTGAGGATCACGTTTGTTAGAGAAGATGGGCGTATAAATGTATCCACAAGACCACTTGTTAAAGAAGCAAGACTTGAAGACTCTGAACGTTTAGTTGCTTATATGCAAGAGCGTGACAATCGGATGCCATATACAGACAAAAGTGATCCAGAAGCCATAAAGAGTGAGTTTAACATCAGTAAAGCTGCTTTTAAGCGAGCTATGGGGAAACTTATTAAAGAAAAGAAAATTGAACAAAAAGACGGTGTAACGTTCCTTAGAACGTAATATGACATCTTTTTCTTCGTGTAATGGGTGCTTACGAGCGGATACTATATGTAAGCTCCTAGAAAGGGGGCATGTCATTGGACATTACTGACTATGACAAAGCTCTATATTACACACATCATTGTGCTTGCATTGAATTAAGTATCCTGATGATGAAGACAGAAGACGATATTCTTTCGAAGCGAATTGAGCATTTTGTTCATGCGTTTATACGTGAAACTGAATTTTTGAAGGTGAAAGAAGCGCGAGACACACTTCTTACCTATATAGACTATGTGTATCGAATGGAACCTGAAATGAGCGATATGACAGCAATAAATCAGACTTTTGACTGACCCTAAACTACCTGGGTCAGTTTTTTTGTGGCATAAAAAGGTTTAAAATTGTCGAATAGGGTATAATTGTAGTAAAAAATAAGGAGCAGGTGAGAAATATGAATCAACAGCAGCTGCACAGTGTACTTGAAAGCATGCGATTACCCAATGGAGCTTATGTTGCAAGTACATCCGATGATTACGACTACGTTTGGATCAGAGATGTATGCTATGCGGTTATGCCATATTTAAATTCAAAGTGTTCACGATATGAAAAAGCTTATCATGCGCTGCTCACATTATTGAGAAAGTATGAATGGAAAATCGATATTCATACGGAGCAGAAACCACATTACTTACATGAATACATTCATGCCAGATACACAAGAGATCTTGAGGAAATTCCTGTTGAATGGGGTCATGCACAAAATGATGCAATAGGAATATTGCTGTTTGGTATAGGACAAGGAATTCAAAATGGAAAGCCTATGCTAAGGGACAAAGTCGATCATCGCATCGTTCAGAAGCTTGTCGACTACTTAGAATGTCTAGAATACTGGAAAAGCCCAGACAACGGCATGTGGGAAGAAAATGTAGAAGTTCATGCATCAAGTGTCGGAGCATGTGTTGCAGGATTAAAAGCAGTAAATACGCTCGTTAATGTTCCCTCTTATATGATTGAAAAGGGTCAGGAAGTCCTAAATGAACTTCTGCCTTGTGAGAGCGAAACGAAAGAAGCCGATTTAGCGCTATTATCCTTAATTTATCCTTTAAATGTTGTAACAAGAGAACAAGCCATTCAAATTGTAGATCGTATCACGGGACAACTCGAGCGAAAACGCGGAGTTATTCGTTATGAAAACGATGTTTATTATAATGAAGGTAGTGAAGCAGAGTGGTGCTTCGGATTTCCTTGGCTCGGTTTATGTTATGAGCAGCTGGGTGAACTAGATAAAATGAATGAATATTGGACGAAAACCATGAGTATTACACCTGAAAGTGGTAAAATTCCAGAACTTTATATTGGTGGTACTGATATTCCAAATAAAAACACTCCCCTTGCATGGTCTATTTCGATGGCATACCAGCTACAGGTTCGAATGAACGAAATGCAAGAGAATGTATCATAACTTAAAAAAGTTTTTTTCAAAAATGATATGTTCGCTTATATTGTTGCTCATTCGATTGAAACGTTCATTAATATAGCCATTCTAAAGGTTGCGGTTTATCCGCAACCTTTTTTCTATGAGATATGAATCAAAAAGCATTTTTTATGAAATATTATTCCGTTATTTGTCGAAAAAAGCATGTATTTTTCGACAAATATTTTTTTTGAAGGAATGACCATATTACATGTCGAATCTTTAGGATGTAGAGGATAACTATGGTGGAATCCCTATATTTATCAATGAGAGCGAGGTGCCGCAATGACTGTATCGATGCCGACAGATTACGATCGGTATTTATTTCATCAGGGAAATTTATTTCAGGCTTATCGTTCAATGGGCGCCCATTTAAGGGAAGAAGACGGACGATTTGGAGTCAGGTTTACAGTCTGGGCTCCTCACGCTGCAGCCGTATCTGTAACAGGGAATTTTAATCAATGGGATCCCACATCGCATCGAATGGAGAAAATCGAAGAGTCCGGTCTCTGGTCGTTATTTGTAGAAGATCTATCAGAAGACGAACTCTACAAGTATGCTGTCGAAACAGGTGCAGGCGAGATTCTAATGAAATCTGATCCGTATGCATTTTATTCAGAGTTAAAACCGAAGACAGCATCTATTGTTAAAAAAGTCGATGAGTATGATTGGCAAGATGCAAAATGGATGAACAAAAGAAAGAAAACGGCTCCTTATGATAGCCCGCTGTCGATTTATGAAGTTCATCCAGGGTCCTGGCGTAGAAAAGAGGACGGCTCTTATTATTCTTATCGGGATCTTATGGACGAGCTCATTCCTTACGTAAAGGAACTCGGTTACACGCACATTGAACTAATGCCCGTTATGGAGCATCCTTTTGATCGATCTTGGGGATATCAGATTACCGGCTATTTTTCTGTAACAAGTCGGTTTGGACAACCGGATGATTTAAAAGCATTTATTGATCGATGTCACCAAGAAGACATTGGTGTACTGCTTGATTGGGTACCTGCTCATTTTTGCAAAGATGCGCATGGACTAGGTCAATTTGATGGAGGTCCTGTTTTTGAGCCATCTGATCCCGCTCGTGCTGAGCGACATAATTGGGGAACGTACAATTTTGATTATAGTAAACCAGAAGTTGTCAGTTTTCTTATTTCAAATGCGTTGTTCTGGTTTGACTACTACCATATAGATGGTTTAAGAGTGGATGCTGTATCACAGATGTTACTTTATCATCATGACCATGAAAGTGGTGGCGTTGAAGGCGAGAACTCTGCAGCCAAGGAATTCATTCAGAAACTAAATCGGACGGTATTTGAACAATACCCGAATGTGCTGATGATGGCAGAAGAATCAACCGACTACCCGCTTGTAAGTGCTCCGATCCATGAAGGTGGGCTCGGCTTCAATTATAAATGGAACATGGGATGGATGAATGACGTACTGAAGTATATGGAGCTCCATATGGATGATCGAAAGCATCATCACAATTTATTAACTTTTTCGTTTTTTTACGCTTTTTCTGAAAATTATCTTCTTCCTCTTTCTCATGATGAGGTCGTACATGGGAAGAAGTCATTGTTGAATAAAATGCCAGGTGATTATTGGCAGAAGTTTGCCAATCTTCGAACGCTTTACGGGTACATGATGGCTCATCCAGGAAAGAAACTGCTTTTTATGGGTGGAGAATTTGGTCAGTACGATGAATGGAAAGATTTATCTGAACTAGACTGGATGGTTTTGGACTATGACATGCATAGTAAGGTGAATGCCTATGTAAAAGATTTGAACCACTTTTACCTTGATTCAAGGGCCATGTGGCGAATTGATCATGAATCAGAAGGATTTGAATGGATTGATGCGAACGATAACTCACAGTCCGTTCTAACGTTTATGAGAAAAGGAAAAGCGAAGGGCGATTGTGATATCGCCATCATTAATTTTTCTCCTAATGTCTACTATGATTATCGCATTGGTGTTCCATCTTCCGGTACTTATATCGAAATGTTTAATAGCGATCAAGAAAAGTATGGTGGTTCAGGTCAACTTAACGCAGAAATCTTACAAAGCGATAGAAAACCGTATCACAATCAGCCTTGTAGTCTAATGCTTAAAGTACCACCACTTGGAATTGTTATTCTCGGCAAAAAAAATAAAAGCAACCTTGAAAGGAGAAATCGCTATGTCTAAAAAGCGTTGTGTCGCTATGCTACTTGCAGGAGGTCAAGGGACAAGACTTGGAAAGTTAACAACACGTCTTGCTAAGCCAGCAGTCCCGTTCGGAGGGAAATACCGTATTATTGATTTCACCCTCAGTAACTGTAGTAATTCAGGAATTGATACGGTAGGGGTTCTGACGCAATACCAGCCTTACATATTGAATTCGTATATTGGAATCGGGAGTTCTTGGGACCTTGACCGAAAAAATGGAGGTGTATCTGTTCTACCACCATATATGGGACAAAAAGGTGGCGAATGGTATCGCGGCACAGCGAATGCGATTTACCAGAACATGTACTACATTAAACAATATGATCCTGAGTATGTTCTAGTTATTTCAGGTGACCACATCTATAAAATGGATTACTCTGAAATGTTGGATTACCATGAACAGCGCAATGCAGATGCCACAATTGCTGTGCTTGAAGTGCCATGGCATGAAGCAAGTCGCTTCGGAATCATGAACACGGATGATGAAGATCGTATTGTCGAGTTTCAAGAAAAGCCTGCTGAACCGAAAACTAACCTTGCCTCTATGGGGATTTACATTTTTAACTGGAAAGCGCTTGAGAAATATTTAACCGAAGATGAGCAAAAGTCAGATTCATCAAATGACTTTGGTAAAGATATAATTCCGGCTATGATTGAAGATGAAAAGAACGTTTTCGCATATTCGTTCAACGGTTATTGGAAAGACGTTGGTACGTTACAAAGTTTATGGGAAGCCAATATGGATTTACTTGATGATGATCCAAGCTTAATTCTAAATGACCCTGCCTGGAAAATTTATTCAGTTAACCCGAACCAACCACCTCAATATATCGCACCTCAAGCAAAGGTAACGCGTTCTCTTGTTAATGAAGGATGTGTTGTATATGGAGAAGTGTATCGTTCCGTATTGTTCTATGGTGTGCATGTTGGCCTTGGAAGCACAATTAAAAATTCGATCATAATGCCAAATGTGAAAATTGGCGCGAATGTAACGATTGAGAACGCTATCGTAGAAAGTGGAACGGTAGTAGAAGATGGCATGACACTAGGATCAAGCGATGGTTCGATCTCGTTAATTGCAGATGGCGAAATTGTATCGGTACCAAAATAGAGTAGGGGGATGAAACGATGAAAAAAGTAGTAGGAGTTATTAACCTCGTAGATGAAAAAAACACGCTGAGTGAGTTAACCAATCATCGGAGCTTTGCCTCTGTTCCATTTGCAGGGCGGTATCGACTCATTGATTTCTCATTATCGAATTTAACAAACGCAGGAGTGAATACAGTTGCCGTATTCACTCGTGAAAAATACCGTTCTTTATTTGACCATTTAGGATCCGGACGCGAGTGGGATCTAGATCGTCATCAAGGAGGTCTTTTCTTTCAGCCTCCAGCAGATGAAGAGCGCAGAAGCACTGGAGATATTCACTCTTTTCATGAAAACCTTTCCTTTTTCAAAAGAAGCCTTTCCCATTACGTTCTCGTAACAAATGGTCAGCTCGTTTGGAATGTTGATTTCGATCAGATCATTGAAGAACATGAAGCTCAGAACGCCGATATCACTGTTGTCTATAAGCCGTGTGATGATCCTTATACGAGCGGAAGTCATTACAATGTGCTTTATACAAACGATGATGAGCGCGTTGATCGCTTAAACCTTGGGGTTGAGCCTCTTCCAGGAGATAACGTTTATTTAAACACTTTTCTGATGAAATCTTCTCTTCTAATTTCCCTCGTGGAAGATAGTATTGAATCAGGTAAGCATCAATCAATTAATGAAGCAATTGCCGCAAGTCTGGATCGCTATCATGTGCACGCGCACCATTTCGGTGGATATGTAACATTTATTGATAGTGTTGAAAGCTACTATCGCTACAGCATGGAAATGCTTGATCCAAACGTGACGCAGGAACTATTTTACAATACGGGCCCGATTTATACGAAGGTAAAACACGAATCGCCAGCTAAATACCTTGAAAGCTCCACCGTATCGAACTCATTAATCGCAAACGGTTGTACAATATCAGGGACAGTCGAAAATAGTATTTTGTTTAGAGGTATCCGCGTTGGAAAAGGGGCTGTGATTCGAAATAGCATTATCATGCAAAAGTGTGAAATTGGTGAAGGAGCCGTTATCGAGAATGTGATTCTTGATAAAGACGTTTCCGTTTCGCCTAATGAGACAGTGACTTCTGAAGATCAGCCGAGAGTTATTGCTAAATCCACCGTCATCTAGTAGGAGGAAGTTGAAATGAATGTATTATTTGCCGCTTCTGAAGGTCATCCCTTTATCAAAACAGGGGGATTGGGTGATGTAATAGGCGCCCTTCCAAAGGCCCTTCAAAAGCAGGGAGCGAATGTATCCGTAATTTTACCTAAATATCAAGATATGAATGAAACGTACAAAAGTCAGCTTGAACTGAAAGAAACGATCACAGTTTCTGTAGGTTGGCGCGATAAGTATTGCGGAATTGAAATGCTCAAGCTTGATGGAATTACCTATTATTTCATTGACAATGAGTATTATTTTAAGCGTAGCGGTAGCTATGGTTATTTTGATGATGGAGAACGCTTTTCATTCTTCTGTAAAGCTGTATTAGAAGCGATTCCGTATTTAGAAGAGCAACCGGACATTCTTCATTGTCATGATTGGCAAACAGGGATGATTCCTGTTTTGAAAAAAGCTCATTACCGAAATCATCCTTATTATGAAGGGATGAAAGTGGTATATACCATCCATAACCTTCGTTACCAGGGAGTGTTTCCAAAAACAATCCTTCATGATTTGCTCGACTTAAGTGAACTCCACTACAATAATGAAGGTGTGGAATTTCATGGGAACGTTAGCTTTATGAAAGGCGGACTGCTTTATGCAGATTATATTACAACGGTAAGTCCTGCCTACGCAGAAGAAATTAAGCAACCATACTTTGGTGAATACTTGGATGGTGTTATGAGAAAAAGAGAAGATGAATTTGTTGGGATTATTAATGGAATTGATACAGAACTTTATGATCCTGCTACAGATACAGCACTTCCTTATTCCTATCACGCAACACATTTACTTAAAGAAAAAAACAAAACAGATCTTCAGAAAAAGCTGGGCTTACAAGTAGGAGAGGGAATACCTGTCCTGGCTCTTATCACAAGACTCGTAGAACAAAAAGGAATCGATCTTTTCTTTAGAGTTCTTCCTCAAATCATGGAGGAAAAGGTTCAGGTTGTCGTTCTTGGAACGGGTGATGAGCACTACGAGCATATGCTGCGAGAGGCTGAAGCTCGTTACCCAGGCAGGTTTAGCGCGAATATTTACTTCGATGACGGGGTTGCTAGACAGCTTTATGCTGCCTCCGATTTATTCCTAATGCCTTCTCAATTTGAGCCATGTGGGATCAGTCAGCTGATTGCTTTAAGATACGGGAGTCTACCGATCGTTCGAGAAACAGGCGGGTTAAAAGACACCGTACTACCTTATAACCAATTTACCGGTGAAGGCCACGGTTTTAGCTTTGCGAACTACAATGCTCACGAAATGCTAGATACAATTAATCTTGCTCTAGATCTTTATCATCATAATGAAATCACATGGAGAAAATTAGTCGTGCGAGCGATGCGTCTTAATTACTCATGGGAAGCTTCATCGGTGAAATACATGAATTTGTACAATAATCTATTAAAGTAACGCTTATATATTCCGATAAGAGAAGCAGGGGAATTATTCCTCTGCTTCATTTTTGATTTGGAAAGTGACCAGGCTTAATTGATGAGTCATTTGAACGAGTCAAAACGTGTGAATTAACGATGATTCTTACCAAGTATTACATAGACAGATTATGACTTAGATAGGAGAAAGACCCTTATGTATACATGCTCAAAATGCACCGCGATACCAGATATTCCTTCTTCTGGTTACTTAGAAATCGTTACAGCTGTGCCGCAACTTCAACGAAGTTTAAATGAATTGATGTTCCAAAGTGAATCTTTGAATTCTCTTACAGTCTCCTATGAAAATTCGGAATCCCTGCTTGAAATTTGTCATCGCATCAGTTCTCATTTTAATGATGCGGCAAAACAAATGTTTTTTTGTGGAACGGGAACAGTGGATGGAATAAAGAGGAGCTCAGTTCTTTCATTTCCTCAATTTTATTCAAGGCTCAAACATCCAGATTTTATAGAGGTTATGAGAAATTCTCTCTTTACTAGCCATATGCAGCCCATCATCACACTTGATAATAATGATATTACAGGGTATGAATTCTTGATGCGGCCGACTAATGAGCGCTATCCTTTTTATCCAAATGAATTATTCGATATGGCTAGACAATCTGGTCTTCAAGCCTTTCTTGACAGCGCTGCAAGAATTGCTTCTATTAAAATTAGTGCGTCGCATCTTTCAAAAGGCATTAAACGCTTCATTAATTTTCTCCCTTCTTCGATTTATGATCCAGCTCATTGCTTACGAACAACTTTCCAAACTGTTGAAGCGTACAATCTCGATCCAAGAGATTTAGTATTTGAAGTAGTAGAAACTGAAAAGATTGACGAAGTAGATCATTTAAAACAAATCTTTCGCTCATATCAGCAAGAAGGAATGAAAATGGCGCTAGATGATGTAGGCACTGGATACGCTACGAAAGAAATGCTCCTTCAGTTGAAGCCCGACTATGCGAAGATTGACCGCAGTGTTATTTCTCATTGCGATCAAGATTCTGAAAAACAAGAGAAACTGATCGAAATGATTTATCTATCAAAGGAAGAGGGGATTACGTTACTCGCGGAAGGAATTGAACGTAAAGAAGAAGCTGATTTTTGTAGGCAAATGGGAATACCGCTTGGACAAGGCTATTATTTTGGGCGTCCGGCTGAACGACCAATAGATTCAATACAAGTTTAATATTAAAAGAAGGGGTTTCCCTTCTTTTTCTTATGGAAATTTCTTCTCAAAACCGATATGCTTACGAAAGATTACTAAATTGAGGTGACAGGATGCTAACTTTTTATCGGCGTTATGCGCGAACAGCTTTTGATATTGGACTTATCGTGTTAACGGTTTTTTTAATTATGCTTGTCTCAAGTTTCTTATTTGAAATTGCGGCACCGATTATCGTAGGGTACATTATTTTTCTAGTTATCGAACCTTTCGCTCGGTTTCTAAATCGGAAGGGAATAGGCAAAACAGCTGCAACTACTATTTCCACGCTTGTTTTTGTATTAATCGTGGTGAGCGTAGTCTTTCTAGCAGGCGCGATTTTTGTTCTTCAATTGCAAAACTTAATCAGCCTTATTCCTGGATACGTTGCGAAATTCCAGGATCAAATTATGAACTATGTGCATTGGGGGCAGCTCCAGTTAAACGCCTTACCTCCAGATGTACTAGAGAAGGCGCAAGATTTTTCACTAACGCTCGTTGAGAAAGCATCCATTATGTTGACGACTTTATTAAATAGCGTGTTTGCTTTTGTGACGTCCATTCCAACGCTTGTGATTAATTTCATTATTGGAATTGTTCTCGCGTATTTTTTAAGTATTGAGATTGAAATGTGGAAGCGAATTGCGGCGAAGCGAACACCAAATACATTTAAGACGGCTTATTTCTTCCTGAAGGAAAATGTATTAAGCGGAATCGGAGCGTATTTAAAAGCGCAGCTAAAGCTTATTACGATCACATTTGTACTCGTTCTATGCGGGCTATGGATATTAAGAGTGGATAATGCATTCACACTCGCGCTTTTATCTGCTTTTTTCGATCTTCTTCCGCTTCTTGGCGTTTCGGCGATCTTCATACCATGGGCAATCTATCTTCTTGCGGTAGGACAAACCTCTCTCGCAGTATCCCTATTGATTCTACTTGGGGTGGTTATGCTAGTGAGACAAATCATGGAGCCGAAAATTACGGGAGATTCACTAGGTGTATCTGCGTTTACAATTCTTTCATTTATGATTATTTCTCTTTCACTATTTGGAATTGCAGGAGTCGTATTATCACCGATTTTGCTCATTCTCATTAAAGCGTTATATGATCACGGATATTTAAGTAAATGGATCCATCTTCCTAGTGAGGAATTCATAGATCCAGAGGAAAGACGGTAGGAAGGAAGAACGGAAGTGAAGCGATTAGGAAGCTTAATTATCATAACAATCTTTATTAGTGTGTTAATAGGTGTATTTCTTCAGAAAACACCAGATTCTTTTTCCCAACCGCTGAAAAAATCTGAAGTTCCAGAGGAATATATCGACCTTTACAGAGAAGCTGGTGAAGAATACGACGTTCAATGGGAGCTTTTAGCAGCGGTACATCGCGTTGAAACAAAATTCTCGACGATGTCAACATTAGAAAGCCCTAAGGGTGCCATCGGCCATTACCAGTTTATGCCGTTAACCTGGATTGGTTGGAGCTATGGGGGGAGTCGTCTTGGAGAACTGGATAAGGATGATCTAGTTGATATTACAAATTTAGATCTTATTCAAAAGTACAGTGGGTATGGGAAAGACGGAAATGGAGACGGTAAGGCAGATCCATATAATCTGACGGATGCTGCTTATACTGCCGCTAGCTACTTATCTGCTAATGGTGCAAGTGAGGGGAGACTGAAGAGTGCCTTATTCGCTTATAATCAGAGTGATGAGTATGTGGATGAGGTGCTTTCATTTTATAAAGAATACAGAGAAAATGTTTCTGTAGTGAAGTTAGATCCTTAATTCAATGTAATGGTACAGCGCTGTTACATATGATAAAATCACGATTAGAAGGGGGCGATTGCATGAAGATTGTTTCAATCGAACCGACACCAAGTCCAAATTCGATGAAAATTAACTTAAGTGAAGAGCTAGAACCTGGAGACACAAGGCAGTATAAGCTTGATACTGACATATCTAATGCTCCAGATTATATTCAAAAATTAATGGCCGTTCCCGGTGTGAAAGGTCTTTATCATGTGATGGATTTTATCGCGCTAGAACGGAATGCCAAATATTCATGGGAAGAGATCCTTCCAAAAGCTCGTGAGGCATTCGGAGAGATTAATGAAGAATCCGTCGAGACAAATCAGTCGTCGATAGAAGACTTTGGAGAAGTGAATGTGTTTATTCAAATGTTTCGCGGTATTCCAATGCAGGTGAAGCTTGTAGAAGGTGAGACTGAGCATCGTTTTGGTTTGCCTGACCGATTTATGGAAGCTGCTATGAAAGCCTCTTCAGCTTCTGAAAACATGGTGATGGAACGTGAATGGAAAGAACAAAGTCCACGGTACGGATCACCTGAAGAAGTTGGACAAGAAGTTACCGAAGAAATAGCGGCGACGTATAGTGAAGAGCGTCTTTCGGATCTTGTTACTGCAGCATTCTCAGATCAAAATGCTTCTCCAAAGCAAGAGAAAAAGGTCGTTACACTAGAAATGCTAGATGACTCAGATTGGAAAGTAAGATACGCAGCACTTGATCGCATGGATCCAGAAATGAATGATTTGCCGGTACTGGAGAAGGCGCTACACGATGAAAAAGCTTCTGTACGCCGCCTGGCGGTTGTTTACCTTGGTATGATTGAATCAAAGGATGTTCTTCCGCTTCTTTATAAAGCTTTGCGTGATAAATCTGTTACGGTTAGGCGGACAGCCGGCGACTGCATGTCAGATTTAGGTCATGTTGAAGCCATTCCTGAAATGATAGAATCGTTGCAAGATCGAAATAAGCTTGTTCGTTGGAGGGCCGCTATGTTTCTATATGAAGTTGGCGATGAAACGGCGATTCCAGCACTTGAGCAAGCAATGGACGATCCAGAATTTGAAGTGAAGATGCAGGCGGGTATGGCATTAGAACGGATAAAAGGCGGAGAAGAAGCTAAAGGCTCTGTCTGGCATCAAATGACTCAAGCAAGAAAATCGAATTAACGGAGGTATAGGATATGAATCCATACGAAGAATATATGCGCCAGATGGCACAGCCGATGCGAGATGAGTTAACATCAGCTGGTTTTGAAGAGTTAACGACTGAGGAAGAAGTATCCGGCTTTATTACAGAAAAAAAAGGGAACATCACTTGTTTTCATTAATTCTGTTTGCGGATGTGCAGCAGGTCTTGCTCGACCAGCTGCTCGCGAAGCGATTGAACATGACAAAAAACCTGAGCATCTTGTGACGGTTTTTGCAGGACAAGATCGTGAAGCAACAGGTAAAATGCGTGAATATTTGGAAGGATATGAGCCGTCATCACCTTCTATCGCTCTCTTAAAAGACGGCCAGGTGCTTCATTTCATTCCTAGAGAAGAAATTGAAGATCATGAAGTGGAAGAAATCGTTGCGAATTTGACAGGAGCTTTTGAACAATATTGTTAAAGACAAACTCCACTCACTCGAGTGGAGTTTTGTCTCTACTTAATGGGAGGGAATTGAGAATGGATCACATATTTGAACTACAAGGAAGCTGGAAGGGTGGACTTTCTGGCGAAGGTAAGATTCAGACTGAAAACCTAACAACAGAAGTATCGATCCCTACGTCGATGGGCGGCGGAGAGAAAGGAACAAATCCTGATGAGTTACTGTTAAGTTCATCAGCCGCTTGTTATTTCATGACCATTGGACTTTATTTGGAGCGTAATCACATTCCTTTCGAAGATGTTAAAATTTCCTCTAAGCTTAAAGTAAGTGGTGACGGAAAGCTGCACGTAGAGTCAATTCACCATTACCCAGTCATCTATCTTGCGGAAGAGCCGGATGAAGAAATGACAGAGCGTATTCATTCCATTGCTCATCGTGCAGAAGAGGGATGTATGATTACAAGAGCGATTAAAGGAAATGTTAATGTAGTTGTAGAACCAGCTATAAAAAAAGTGTGAGGTTTTTCACTGTCATAAACTTTTTACTGTAGTATGCTAACAACGTCGTGTTTTTTGGACATGCTCATCTTAGGAGAAAATGGTCAATCTATCGAAGGAGCTAACGGAACTTATATGAAAATGGAAAGCACACTCTTTGCATTTCTTGAGAATTTTATTATAATAATATTTTGGAACGGAAGAGTGACTGGCCACACGGTAACAGTGAAATAAAGGAGATAGAAGTATGAATAAAGACTATCGCGTATTATTGTTTTATAAATATGTACAAATTGATCAACCGGAAGAATATGTAGAAGAGCATCTTGCCTTCTGTAAGGAGCACAACCTGAAGGGAAGAATTCTAATTGCGGAAGAGGGCATTAATGGCACTCTTTCTGGAACAGTAGAAGAAACGCAGCAATATATGGATATGATGCATGCGGATGAGCGCTTTGCTGATTTGTTCTTTAAAATTGATGAAGCGACTGAACATCCATTTAAAAAAATGCATGTTCGCTTTAGATCAGAGCTAGTGACACTTAGACTTGATGATGATCATAATCCGAATGAAGTTGGCGGAAAGCACTTGAAGCCAGCAGAGTGGCGCGAAGCGATGCAACAGGATGATGTGATTATTCTTGATACCCGAAATGATTACGAGTATGATGTCGGTCATTTCCGTGGTGCCATTCGACCAGATATTAAGAATTTCCGAGATCTTCCTGAGTGGGTTCAAGAAAACCTTGCAGACCAAAAAGATAAGAAAATCCTAACCTACTGCACAGGCGGGATTCGCTGTGAAAAGTTCACTGGCTGGATGGTTAAACAAGGTTTTGAAGATGTTAACCAGCTTGATGGTGGAATTGTTACTTATGGTCAGGATGAAGAGACGAAAGGTGAACTATGGGATGGACAGTGCTATGTGTTTGATGGCCGAATAACTGTTCCGATTAATCAAAAAGACCACACTGTGGTCGGTAAAGATTACTTTACGGGTGAACCTTGTGAACGCTATGTTAATTGTGCAAGGCCTGAATGTAATAAGCAAATTATTACATCTGAGGAGAACGAGCATAAATATTTACGAGGCTGTTCACATGAGTGTCGCACATCGCCACGTAATCGTTACGTAGCAGAGCACGGATTAACTCAAGAAGAAGTCGATGAGCGTTTGCAAAAACTCATGCAGGAGCATATCGGGCAAGAAGTATAATCGAAAAAGCTAGCTGTCCATTTGACAGCTAGCTTTTATTTGTCATATCTTATTTTGTTTACTTTAAGAAGGTGATCTACCTTGGAGAGACGGTGCTTTTCAATTTTCTCCATGTATTCATGAAGCGCTAACTCCATCTGACAAAGAGCTTGAAACAAATCGCGATGGCGTAATTCTTTGTTTTCTTGTGAAAGTGCGATATATCCTGTAAGTAAATCTGGCAGTTCAGTTGAAAGCATTCTCTTCACAATATGACGTTCTTCAAGGTCAAGCGGTTCAAGTTCGGGTGAGATTTGCTTGAATAATTGAATGAGTCTAACTGTTCTAGAATGAATAACCCCGTTGATTAACGAATGTGTCGAAATTCGTTCAAGCCGATTAATCTGTTCCTTCAAGAGGGGATCAATTTCCTCTGTTTCTGATTGGGAAGCAATGGATCCTAGTAACGCTAAATCTAAAAGCTTCATTCGTTGAAAAATTCCTGTGAAAAATGGTGATCGTTTTATACTGCGTTTGATGATTCGACCTCGATCATTTATGAGAATGGTACCTTGTTTACATTTACCTGCGTCTTTTTTCTCAATGATTTGTCGTTCCCATTGGATAAAAAACTTCTTAGGAGTTGACGTTCTGTTTTTTTGACTATCATATCCAGAGAAAAGGATGAGATTTCGCCTGATTTTTAAATAAATCGTAAAACCTCTCTCAGTACGCTTCCATTTTTGTGGCTTATTCTCCGAAGGATCGAGTTTATCTATAAATTCATCTAACAATTGTTCAGCATATGAAAGGAAGCTTGTGGTGCTCGCATCCTGAAGAAGTGATGCTTCCACCGTTTTAAATTGCGGTGGTAAAAGCTTTTCAAGCCACTGGGGTTCAGAAGAATCGAAAAGCCCCATGCCATTACCTCCTATCGTCAAAGTCGATCGGCTGCCTCAGAGAGCTGTTTCTGCCTCTCTGTTGAGCTATCTAATTTGGATTTCATTTCTTTATTTAATTGATCCATTTCTGTTATAAACTTCTTCCCACTATCGATAATACGTACGTTTGATTTTTCTGTTAAATCAATGGCTTCAAACACATCTTGATAAGCTTTGCGGAAGGATTCAATCGCAATCGCTGGCTTTTCAAGTGTTTTAACCGTTTCTTCTGTATTTTGTTTCAGCATCTCAGCGTTTTTCAGAAGCATCGATTCGGTTGCCTGGTTCACATTTTGTACAGCTGAAATCACTTTTTGTTGGTTTCCGAGAGCCAGCTGAATGGAAGCTGTTACGGTAATGATGTTTTTGGTCATCGTCACTGCATTAAAAATAGCTTCTTCTAGCTTTTCGTTGTTTTCCATGATCAAATCAACCGATGCCATGGATTGTCTTAAGACCATGACAGCCTGTGACATATTTTTCACTCGGCTAACGACTTTTTGTTGAGCCTTTTGTAGGGGAAGAGGGTTCTCTTTCCATTCGTCTTTAGCGGCTTCCTCCTCAAGCATCGTCATAAGCGTCTGACCTAGCTCCATTTGATCTTCCAGTCCGACAATGCGGTCTTTTGCTACATCCTTTAGTTCTTTTAACATAACATTATCTTCTTGTAGCTTATCTTTACCAGTTAAAAGTGATTCAACAATAACTTCTACTTGGGATTCGACCGTTTTGTATTTCTTCGCATATTGCTCGACTTCGTTTCGCCCCATTACTCGATTTAGCAGTTTATTGAATTTACTCTTTTGCAAATAAGAGGGCTCTAAGTCTGAGACATGCTCTCTGAGTTTGTGTAAGTTATCAGGTAAGTCGTTATTCGGTTGGTCAATCATTCCCTTTACAGGACGCTTCAATGCTTCAAGGGATTCCCCAGCGTTGCGCTGGGCATCTTCACCAAGCCCTGATAATGACTGGAGAATCTTATCTGTATCGTCTTCATGATAAAAGCTTTGAATGATCTCTTCAGCCTTTTCACGTTGTGAGTTGATTTTCTCAGGTTGATTACTCATATATGTCACTCCTTCAATTGAATGAATTCGTTAAATTATTCTTCTATCATTCTATACGATTAGATTTCGTGAAAAGTTTCAAAACACCTTCAGCAAAACAATTCCCTTTGAGTGAATCGAGCAAACTCACCTAACTGAAATAGTTGAAAGATGCAAAGTAGGGTGGTATGTTTTAAACGGAATTACTTGTAAATTAGTGATAGGAAGTGAACAAAATGAAAAAAGTCAAATTGTATACACAACCGGCATGTCCACCATGTGAGTTTGTGAAAAATTATTTTCAAATGCATGAAGTGAAATATGAGCTACTAAACATAAAAGAAAACGTTGCTGCGCGCAATGAATTGATTCATGATCACGGTTCTATGTCTACCCCAACGATTGTCATCGACGGCGAAGTCATTATTGGATTTGAACAGGAGCGTATTGATGAACTTCTGAATATTCCATCATCTTGATGATAGATTAATGACTTTGGTGAAAGAGGGTGTCTTAGAATGATTGATAAATTTGTTCGAAATGAGCGTGATCATAAGCTGCTCGAATTAGCTAATAAACATCGAGCAGAACTTAAGGAGAGTGCCACACATATTGATCAGGAAGCGTATATTCCTGATTCCATTATAGCAAGTATGAAAGAATCAGGCTTTACTTCACTTACGATCCCTGAAGAATTTGGAGGTGGTGGTCTTTCTCTTTATGAGCTTGTCCTTGTTCAGGAAGAGCTTGGTAAAGGAGAAGGGTCTGGTGCGCTATCACTCGGCTGGCATCTAGGAGTACTTAAAGATTTAAGCGATCGAAGGCCATGGAATGCTTCAACTTATGAAAGGCTTTGTCGTCATGTTGTGGATGGTACGCTCATAAATCGAGCTCAAACAGAAGAGGAGACAGGTGACCCAACTCGAGGTGGTATGCCTGCTACGATCGCGACTGCGGTCGAAGGAGGATATAAAATAACTGGTCGAAAAACATTTACAACATTAAGTCCTCACCTTAATCAAGTGATTGTCAAAGCAACGTGCGAAGGTGTCCCTACAGATTTCTTAGTGTCCATGAGTCAAGAAGGTGTAGAACTTGAAGGGACTTGGGATGTGCTAGGCATGAGAGGTACCCGTAGTGATGACCTTGTATTGACTGACGTATTTGTTCCTTCTAATG
This sequence comes from Pseudalkalibacillus sp. NRS-1564, assembly GCF_050467905.1. Taxonomy (NCBI): domain Bacteria; kingdom Bacillati; phylum Bacillota; class Bacilli; order Caryophanales; family Fictibacillaceae; genus Pseudalkalibacillus; species Pseudalkalibacillus sp. NRS-1564. The sequence goes on from NZ_JBITPM010000039.1 coordinate 43,754, forward strand.
CGCTCCTTGAAACTTATGATAAAAATCGGAAAACAGCTTCATTACCTCCGGCCTGGTTGCTCCATATTCCCGCTGTATACATGGGAATAGCAGAGGCAGCACGGGAAGAGGCAGTTCAATTTGTGTCTTCTTACCAACCGAACACACTTGATGTGCCACTAAAAGATGTACCGCACATTCAAGATAAATTTGGACGAATCGGACTTTCATTAATGGCAGCACGTCATTTTCTATATTCGGTTGCAGAGCAGTGGGATCGTTACCCAGAAGAGCGGATGAACATGCAGGGACAGCTTTTCGCTGCCAAAACGCAAGCAATGAACGCTGCACTGGAAGTTGTTGATCTTTCAATGCGTATTGTAGGAGCACGAAGCTTAATGAAGAAGAATCATCTGGAACGACTTTATCGAGACGTTAGAGCGGGGCTTCACAATCCTCCGAGTGATGAATTATCGTTACAAGTTCTTGCAATGAAGCAATTTCAAGACTAATTATCTTACTCCTTCCCTTTTGGAAGGAGTTTCTTTTTGTTCTCATATGTGGAAGACATCCCTGTGACTCCCTATTGAAAGGGACCTGTCCTTCCTCTATCCTTTATGGCGTGGCAAAAAGCTACTGAAAGGATGAGATATATGAACAAAACGATCATTGCTATGATGATGATGAGCCTCTTTTTTGCTCTGTTTTCTGCACAAACTCATCAGGTAGCGGCCGTATCATTGATGAAAGTAAAGCCTAAGATTGAGAATGAGGTTAATGAAGAAGTTGTATTAAACGAAACTTTATCTGAACCAGAAACGAAACAGGAGGTTGCCTTATTGCTTAACCTTCCTGTTAAAAATATGAATGATGTTAAGAAAGTAACAAAGGATCAATTTACTGTATCGAACTATTCTGTAGAAGAAATTGAAATGTTGGCCAAATTGGTTAATGGAGAAGCAAGAGGTGAATCGTTTGAAGGGAAAGTAGCGGTAGCTGCTGTAACAGTGAATCGAACACTTTCTGCAAGATTTCCAAATAGCATTAAAGAAGTGATTTTTGAAAGTGGTGCTTATACTGCAGTATCTGACGGTCAATATGATCAAAAGCCAGGAGCAGAATCATATAAGGCTGTCTATGCGGCCCTTAGTGGTAGAGACCCAAGCTCAGGAGCTTTGTTTTATTACAATCCTGATATTGCAACAGACGATTGGATTCGTACAAGGCATATCATCAAAGAGATTGGGAAACATGTCTTCACAAGATAAAATCCTCCTGATAAAGGAGGATTTTATGATATCATCGACGTGTACACACAGTTAGATGAAGGAGTGAAGCGACTATGTCAGAGAAAAAAACGTTTCAGCCAGGAGAAATAGTAACGGCAGGTTATAAAACGGGGAGATATATTGGAGAAGTCGTCGATATGAAGTCCCCCAAAGCTGTGATTAAAGTTCTTGCTGTCATCAAGCATCCAACTCAGGGAGACCTTCATAATCCCAAACAGCTCGATGTTCCTCTTTTTCACCAGCGAAAAGCGTTAGCCCAATTCGAGAAAGCGCTCGTTCCAATGTCAGCCATTAATCATTACGAAGGAAATATTCCTGATTATCATGATTCACTCAAGGAAGCGCTTGAAACACAATCCGCAGAGCTCAAGCACGAAGGCGGAAGATGGGCCGAAGCATCTCTTATCGAAATCGAAAAGCTTAAAGACGACTACTTCCCATCAAGGTAATCTTCTTTACATCAGACTTCGAATCCGGTAAGATATAGTATTGATTTAGGCTCTTGGATTAGAGCTTGATTGAAGAAGACGTAAAGGGTGGTTTTTGATTTGCAATCAGAAGCTTCAGCATATCAAGTGCTGTTATATTATCAATATGTAGAAATAGAAGATCCGGATTATTTTGCTCGAAAGCATCTTAAGTATTGTCAATCACTCAATTTAAAAGGTCGAGTCCTTGTAGGCAAAGAGGGCATTAATGGAACGGTTTCAGGAACCGTTGAGGATACTGAGCGCTACATGGACGAACTAAAAGCAGATGAACGCTTTCGTGATATGGCTTTCAAAATTGATGAAGCAGAAGGTCATGCCTTTAAAAAGATGCACGTACGTCCGCGCGAAGAAATTGTTTCACTAAAGCTTGAGGAAGATGTAAACCCGAAAGAAATAACCGGGAATTATCTTGAGCCAAAGGAATTTATGGAAGCATTAGAAGATGATGATGTAATTGTTATCGATGCACGAAATGATTATGAGTACGATATTGGTCATTTTCGCAATGCAATTCGTCCTGATATAAAGGCTTTTCGTGATCTTCCAGACTGGATTGAACAAAATCTTTCGGACCAAAAAGATAAGAAAGTACTAACTTATTGTACAGGTGGAATTCGCTGTGAGAAATTTTCTGGTTACTTAATGAAAAAAGGTTTTTCCGACGTTTCACAGCTTCATGGAGGAATTGTAACGTATGGTAAAGACCCGGAGGTACAGGGGAAATATTTTGATGGCAAGTGCTTTGTATTTGATGATCGTCTTGCTGTTAATGTAAACCGTACCGATGAAGATACAGTTGTAGGGAAATGCTATCATTGTGAGGAGCCAGCAGATACTTATATCAATTGTGCTAATGTACAGTGTGACAAGCTTCACATCGTCTGTGATTCTTGCAAAGATGAGTATAACCATTATTGTTCTTCTGCATGTGAAGAAGAAGTTCGTATGATCCAATCGTAACGCAGCGGCTAACGCTGCGTTTTTTCTTACAGTGAAACAAGAGAGGAGGCGCGTTAAGATGTGCTTAATTGCTGTAGCTCAAAATGTTCATCCTACATACCCATTTATACTCGTAGCCAACCGAGATGAATTCTACGAGCGTCCAACAAAACCTGCGAACTATTGGGAAGATGTACCAGAACTACTTGCGGGGCGTGATTTAAAGGCTATGGGAACATGGCTAGGGGTTACAACAAACGGAAGAATTGCAGCCCTTACGAATTATCGAGAAGCGAATGAGCAGCCTAAAAGTCTATCAAGGGGTGATCTAACGGCCGATTACTTACGTGATCATCAATCCCCATTATCATACCTAGAAATGGTTCGACAAAAGAAAGATCAGTACAATGGATTTAATTTAATCATAGGAGATTTTAAGAGCCTTTATTATTATTCAAACCGGCAGGATCAAATTTCAAAACTAGAGAACGGTGTTCACGCTGTAAGTAATCACTTACTGAATACGAGCTGGCCAAAAGTTGAGCAGCTTAAAGAAGAATTAAAACACTATTTAAGTGCAGAAAAGAACCTCGATCAAAATCGTCTTTTTGAAATGCTTTCTCATGCTGAGCCTGCACCTGATTATTTATTACCACAGACAGGCGTGCCGATTGAATGGGAAAGGATGCTTTCACCCGTTTTTATTAAGTCGGATCATTACGGAACGAGGGCGCAAACTGTTATTATGGTTTCACAAAATGGAGAAGTTACTTTCGTTGAGAGGTCAGGAGAAGATCAGGAAAATTATTACCAATTTAATTTTGATGGAGCATAATTGCGCTCTAAGTGAATAAATTATGTGTTACCTGTAACTTTTGCCGATAGATCGATGGTGAAAAAGAATCGGGTTTAACAACAGAAAAATAGGGTATTGAGAATTATTACTTATGAGGAGGGGTTTTTTTGAAAAGAAAGCGTCACTATGTTGAAGATCAGCTTTTGCGGGAATCAACCGACATGAAAGAGTACCGAAAATATGATTCTGAAATGGTGACTAAAAAAAGACCAATACTCCGCCAAAATAAAAAGAAAAAACCACTTATTCAAACGCCAGTATAAGCAGGGGAGAGCGCTCCCTGCTTTTTTTCTATGTCAAAAATAGAGTGCTTAACTATGGGGAATAATTTTTTTGTGAAAAAGGGTTGTGTTTTTTTGGGGTCGGTGATAAGATAGGTCTTGTCCTTGAAAAAACACATTGAAAAAAGTGTTGACGAGGCAAAAGAAGATATTGTATAATAATGAAGTCGCTGTTTAATGGAGGATTAGCTCAGCTGGGAGAGCATCTGCCTTACAAGCAGAGGGTCGGCGGTTCGAGCCCGTCATCCTCCACCATTTATTTTTGATGACTTTCATTAAATTATGCCGGCCTAGCTCAATTGGTAGAGCAACTGACTTGTAATCAGTAGGTTGGGGGTTCAAGTCCTCTGGCCGGCACCACACATGCGGGTGTGGCGGAATTGGCAGACGCGCTAGACTTAGGATCTAGTGTCTTACGACGTGGGGGTTCAAGTCCCTTCACCCGCACCATAGAATATGCGCCCGTAGCTCAATTGGATAGAGCGTCTGACTACGGATCAGAAGGTTAGGGATTCGACTTCTCTCGGGCGCACCATATTGGGGCCTTAGCTCAGCTGGGAGAGCGCCTGCCTTGCACGCAGGAGGTCAGCGGTTCGATCCCGCTAGGCTCCACCATATATATTTTCATGTTTTTGGAGGAATACCCAAGTCTGGCTGAAGGGATCGGTCTTGAAAACCGACAGGGGCTTAGTCGCCCGCGGGGGTTCGAATCCCTCTTCCTCCTCCATCTTTGCGGGTGTAGTTTAGTGGTAAAACCTCAGCCTTCCAAGCTGATGTCGTGGGTTCGATCCCCATCACCCGCTCCATTTTTTTGGCCCGTTGGTCAAGCGGTTAAGACACCGCCCTTTCACGGCGGTATCACGGGTTCGATTCCCGTACGGGTCACCAACTAAATTTCCATAGACTTTTTGACTCAAGCATACTCAAAGAGATGCTTTTTTGTTGTTTTCAATTCGGTACGTCTCATCAGAATACAGCATACAGTGACTGTATAAGAGAGGGGATGGACCGAATGTATTATGAAGAACATGAGCACATTGCTTATCATTATGACAACACAGATGCCTACCGTCAGCAACCCGTAGCTCCAACATCGAGCCCACCAGCATCACCGCCTCCTAGACCACAGTCAGCACAAGCTGGAACATTTGCTGTAGATCCGGGATCCATTAGAAGGTGTATGTATCGGTTTACTTATATTTGGATGAGAGGCGGCAATTCATTTTGGTTTTGGCCAGTTTATGTAGGGCGTACTTCTGTTTCAGGGTTTCGCTGGACCGGTAGAAGGTGGGTGTATACAGGCATAAGTCTGAGAAGAATTGATATGTTTACTTGTTAATAGATGGAGCGCTTACATGAAGCGCTCTTTTTTAAAGGCTCTTTCGTAGCCATTGTTGCTATAGTGGGTGAATTTTCGCTCAGGGATGCTCGTTTTTCGCGGGGCAGGCGGTTAGCATCCTTCCGCTCCAATCAGCGAAGTTTAGTGTTTAATTCAACAATTGTTTCGAAAGCAACAATCTTTTAAAAAAGAGCCTTTTTGAATGAAAAGCTTCGTTACCATAGCCAAATGAAAATTAATGAAAAATCGTCTAAACTTCTGGCTTTTTTGAGAAGATCATGCGAGAATGATACTAACTATTGATCTTCGAAAGTCAGGTGCACATAATGAAATTCCCTCTTTGGATGAGAAAGTTATTTGTAGCATTTGTTGCTGTTATTACGCTTGGAACTGTGGTTCCTACTGGATATCTAGCAGATGACAAAACAGAGTCATCAGAAAATTATCAAGAAGAAAACCATCTTCTTATTGAGCCGAGGGACGAGCCTGATAAGGCGATAGAGCCTCTTGTTGATCAGTATGATTGGCCCATCATAGCTCAGGACGCTTCTTCTTCTGAACTCCTGACGCATTTTGTAAGCTATGCAAGCAATCAATCCGAGCAACTCGGGCTAACAAAATTCGGTGAAACGATCTCAACTCGAGTCGGTAACGAGTATCGAGATGCAATTGTACCTAAAATGACAGAAGCGATCGCTACCTCAGTGGAAAATCTGGATGAGGATACATTAAGGTCACTTCGTTTGACGGACAACCCTTCTGGTGGATACGGAGAACGTATTCTTCATGTATATAATCAACAGAGTGGGGAAGACTTATTGCGTTTTCATGTGAGAAGAGATCATCCCCCACAAGATGGCTATTGGTTTAATTTTCATTACCATGCAGCGAATGATGATTTTGAAGAACATTATGAAGTAGGTAAGATTTATTGGGATAAAAACACTCCGCCTAAGTGGCTCTCGTAAGAGAGGTGCGCGGGGTGTTTTTGGTTGGAGATTAAGGGAGGATCACAACATAGATGGAACTTGTACAATGTATTAGAGATGTTTTCGAAGAAGAGCCTTTAACCGGCTCAGAAAGTGTATTGAATCGTAAATTATTTAAGGAAGGTCATTTCTATCCAGTTTATAAAGATGAGCATCATAGCTGGATTACGCTTGATGATGAAGGAGAGCAGCATATTATTGCTACCGGCACCTCACTCAATGAAGACTTCTGGTTTACTTTTCGGTTTCGCATAGCATAATAAAAAGCCGCATAAAGCGGCTTTTACTTTTTTTAGGGCGCGCATTTTGCGGGCCTCTTTTTTTATTCATAAGAAGAGCGTCTTCGCCTTCTTTTTCACCTTGCACACCGGCTTTCGGATCATACGCGTTTCGATTTTTCATGTAAGCTCCTCCTCTAATTGGATTCACTTATTAGTATGTCCAAATTCGGTTAAAACATCGGATTTTCTTCGATGAACTGGTAGACGTTATCAACTAGCTCATCGGGCGTTTCGGCAGTAACGCGCTCGCCGTTAACGAGACAGTAAATATCCTGGCTACAAAGTGTGCAGTGACCAAGACAAGAATATTCGAGCACATCAAGATCTGTATCTTTTTCTAGTTTTTCCATTGCTTTATGTGAACCGCTCGAAAGATTGCTCATGCAGAATTCAACTATTGGATTCATCTTTTATTCACCTCGGGTTTTCCTTACTATTACAAGACTGTTTCTATTCTATCAAGAAGGTGTGAAAATGAACAACCATTTGCATAAGATCAAGAAACAAATTGATGGATACCCATATAATTTGTAAGAGAAGGGTTTATTTCTATATAATTAGGAAAAATAACATAATGAAGTCGATAGAGGAGGGTCATTATGCATAAAGCAGTTATTGTAGGAACAGGACCAGCGGGTTTAACAGCAGCCATTTATCTTGCGAGGGCTAATATGGAGCCGCTCGTCATTGAGGGACCGGAACCTGGTGGTCAGCTTACGTTAACAACAGATGTTGAGAACTTTCCCGGTTTTCCAGATGGCGTTCTCGGTCCAGAATTGATGGAAAATATGAAGAAGCAGGCGCTTAGGTTCGGCGCTACAATTGAGCGAGGATGGGTGAAGGATATTGATTTTAATGAGCGTCCCTTTAAATTAAAAACAGATACTCTCGGGGATATTATGGCGGAGTCTGTTTTGATTTCGACTGGTGCTTCAGCAAAGCTTCTAGGTATACCAGGAGAATCAGAGAATATGGGTCGAGGTGTGAGTACATGTGCAACGTGTGACGGCTTTTTCTTCCGTGGTAAAAAAATCGTTGTGATTGGTGGAGGAGACTCAGCTATGGAAGAAGCGACTTTCTTAACGAAATTCGCTTCAGAAGTTACTGTTCTTCACAGGAGGAAAGAACTTCGCGCATCAAAAATTATGCAGGAGCGTGCTCGCTCTAATGATAAAATTAGCTGGAAGCTGAATGCTTCCCCGCTAGAGGTTGTAGCAGAAAACAATAAAGTGAGCGGTATTAAAGTAAAGAATAGTGATACGGGAGAAGAGGAGTTCGTTAAGACAGATGGCATATTTGTTGCGATTGGCCATCGTCCAAACACTGATTTTCTCGCGGGTAAAATTAATATGGATGATAAAGGTTACGTTCAAGTAGAACCAGGAACGACAAAAACGAATGTCCCTGGTGTATTTGCATGTGGAGATGTACAGGATTTCACTTACCGTCAAGCGATCACAGCAGCAGGCACAGGGTGTATGGCGGCTATGGATTGTGAGCGGTTCCTTGAAGGAAACGCCTTTATAGACTGGAGTATGTAAGAAGAAAAAGCGCAGGCCTTGGCCCTGCGCTTTTTTAGTCGATGTTAATATAATTCGAATCGGTACGTATGCGATCAGATTTGGGTATTTTAATTTCTAGAACACCATTTTCGTATTTTCCTTTCACATTTTTCATGGAAAAGTGAAAGGGAAGCTTAATGGTGCGACTAGTACTTGAATAGGATCGTTCTTGTTTGTAATATTTTTGTTTATCGTTTCGTGACTCATGAAATTCTTTAGATTCAATGGAAATCCGGAGACCATCTCCAAGTGGTTCCACTTTAATTTGCTCCTTTGTGATACCAGGTAACTCTGCTTCAACAATAAATGCATCCTCCGTTTCATAAAGATCAACCCGAAACGACTGAGCTGGTAGAAGATTCGCAAATGGCTCTTTAAAGAAATCATCAAAGGTGTTCATCCAATTTTGAATAGCAGGGTCTTGAAACAGTTTGGGCAATTTATCGCCTTTCGCCATGGTTATTTCATCCTTTCCAACATTTCTGTTATACAGTATGTTTGCCCAAGGAAAATGTGCTTTTTGGCTGTTTTTTACATACAATTCGCAAGTTACTTCTCATCTTTCTTCATGTTACAATGGTCATTAGAGAATTGAAGGAGGAGTACGATGAAGACTTATTTGCAGCTATGCGAAGAAATTTTACATAACGGAACTAAGAAATCTGATCGGACAGGAACGGGGACGGTCAGTGTATTTGGACATCAAATGAGGTTTGATTTACAAGAAGGTTTTCCAGCTTTAACTACCAAAAAACTTCACTTAAGATCAATCATTCATGAGCTTCTTTGGTTTTTAAATGGAGACACCAATGTAAAGTATCTTCAGGATAATGGTGTGCACATCTGGAATGAATGGGCTGATGAAGATGGTGAGCTTGGTCCAGTTTATGGTCATCAATGGCGCTCGTGGACGGGCGCGGACGGATCAACCGTTGATCAAATTGCAAAAGTAGTTGAGCAAATTAAAACTAACCCGAATTCAAGAAGAATGATTGTAACAGCATGGAACCCTTCAGAAGTCGATAATATGGCTTTACCTCCATGTCACTGTCTTTTCCAGTTTTACGTTGCTGATGGGAAGCTTTCTTGTCAGCTTTATCAACGTTCTGCTGATGTGTTCCTTGGGGTGCCTTTCAATATCGCTTCCTACGCGCTTCTCACAATGATGATGGCGCAGGTGTGTGATTTAGAGCCAGGTGAATTTATTCATACGCTAGGTGATGCACATATTTATAACAATCATATTGAGCAGGTCAACCTTCAGCTCACTCGTGAACCTAGAGACCTTCCAAAAATGAAAATTAATCCAGACGTGAAATCAATTTTTGATTTCTCATTTGATGATTTTGAGTTAACGGATTACAATCCTCATCCACATATTAAAGGAGAGGTGTCGGTATGATATCATTTCTTCTAGCAATGGATGAAAAGCAGTTAATTGGGAAAGACAATGATCTGCCTTGGCATTTGCCAGCTGATCTCGCTTATTTTAAACGCATGACGACTGGAAAATCGATCGTTATGGGAAGAAAAACATTCGAATCAATTGGCAAAGTGTTACCCGGCCGTGAAAATTATCTAATTACTAGAAAAGACCTGGAATATGAAAAGGTTACTGTACTGCATTCTGTAGAGGAGTTTCTGGAACTTTCAAAGCGTGAAGAAAAAGATTGGTTCGTTATAGGTGGCGCTGAAATCTATCGTCAGCTGCTTCCGCATGCTGATCGCCTGTACATTACTGAGATTCATGAATCGTTTGATGGAGATACTTATTTTCCCGATTTCTCTCAAGATGATTGGAAAGAAACTTCGCGCGAAAAACATTCAAGTGATGAGAGAAATAAACACGCTTTCGATTTTGTCGTTTACGATCGTAACTAAAAAAATCCCCCGGTGAAATGCTTTTCACTAGGGGGATTTTTGCTTTTATGTTTTAGGAAATGTAAATCCTTCTCCAAAAACATCTCTCACGTCATGCACAACGACAAAAGCTTTATCATCGACTTTTTGAATCATCTTTTTAAGAAGGAAAAGCTCCTGTTTATTAATGACAACGTATAAGATGTCTTTTGATTCATTTGAATAATGTCCGCGAGCATTAATAACCGTTACGCCTCGGTCCATTTCTTCACTTACTTTCTCTGCAATGGCAACAGTACTTTGAGAAATAATCGTTACGGCTTTACGCGTATCAAATCCGTCAATTAAATAGTCCAATATTTTTGTGCTAATATAGATGGAAATTCCGGTATACATCGTATTTTCGATCCCGATGACGACGGAAGAGCCGAGTACAACGAGAATATCAAAAACAAACATCGATGTACTTACGCTCCACCCAAAGCTTTGGTTAAGCATACGGGCAACAATTGTAGATCCACCAGTAGTACCACCTGAGCGGAGAACGAGACCGAGACCAATCCCGATGAAAACACCTGCAAAGACGGTTCCGAGCATAATATCAAGCGGCTGACCCATTCCTTCAGTTAATTGTATAAATAATGAGCTAAAGAAGATCGCAAGCATCGTATACCAGGTTACTCGTTTATTCAGTACCTTATATCCAATGGCTAAAAGCACAGCGTTCATAACAAAGTTTGTAATCCCTGGTGACCAATCAAGAATATAATAAAGCGTCATCGATATGCCAGTTACGCCGCCTTCACCTAGTTCGTTTGGAATCGCAAACCAGTTCACACCAAGCGCAAAGAATAACGATCCGATAATAATTAACGTTATTTCTTTTCCAGTATTGTTCATGTCATCACTCCGTTCTGTTCCTCAATACGTAGGATAATATATCATAGTGGTTGAAACTGGACAAGATTGTTCAACAATATTGTTCGAAAGAAATGTGACTTCCTTTTTTTTATGTTAAAATAATGGAAAATAGAGTATGGGCGGGTCTTAAGACATGCGTAAAGAAACAGTTGAACAAAAAGTGTATCAACTAATAAAAAATGCGATATTAACGAGACAAATCGCTCCTGGGAATCAGCTGTTTGAAAGTGCTATTGCTGCTAAAGTCAATGCTAGTAGGACGCCGATTCGAAGTGCTATTACGAAACTGGAAGCAGAGGGTCTTGTGACTGTCGTTCCGAATAAAGGAGCATTTATCGTTCAACCGACGATTGATGAAATGATTCAGGCTTTTGAATTGAGAAAAGTTTTAGAGGACATGGCGATCCGTGAAGGGTACGCAAAAATGGAAGCTTCTGATATCGAGCGGTTAAAATATCAGACTGAGGAGATGGGAAAGGCGTTTAAAGAAGGGAACATTCTCTTATATCATGAACAAAATAAGGCGTTTCACCTTGTGATGGCTAAAGCGAGTGGAAATCGTTATTTGATTGATTTTATGGAGCAAATTTTAAATCAAATCACCATTTATATGGTGCTGTATGATGTTTTTAGTGGTAATGATGAGAATGATACTGTCGAACATAATAAAGTGATTCAACTACTAGAGGCGAACGATGAGGAAAGTATTCATAACGTTATTACAAACCATCTTGAGAATAGTTTAGCAAAGCTTCAGGAAGATAAGCTAAATTATCAGTCACTGACAACACTATTTTAATAAAGACGAGCTAGGTAAGCTCGTCTTTGTTTTTGCTTATTCAGCAGGTCTAGGTCCAGCATCAAGGCCAGAGCTTTCAACAGTCATCGCAGGCTTCACTTCGCAGTTGCCGTTAACACGAACCTGACAGGAGAGGCGTAGTTTTTCTTCCACGCCTTTTTTCTTAAACGCTTCCTCTTCAATTTCAGTTAGTTCTCCAAATTCTCCATCCACCACTTCTACACGGCAGGTGGTGCATTTTGCGTTCCCTCCGCAGCGATGAAGAACATGTACCCCGTTATCTTCAAGAGCAAGTGCTAACTTAGTTCCTTCTTCTACTTCAAACGTTCCGTGATCTGGTACAGTAATTTTAGCCAAAGAAATTCCTCCTTTATGAAATGGTTCCCCTTACATCCTCTATCATATCCGAATTTCAACTCTCTTTGAAGAGCATTGTTCCGATTGTAAAAATTCGTCGAATAATGGTTAAAGAAAGTGGGTAAGGGTAAAGAAGTAGTAGTAAAGACGAACCAGGAGGAGAAACATGGAAAAAAAGTATTTTACTTTAGAAGAAGCGAATCGTTTGTTGCCAGTGTTAAGGAGAGAGCTTGCCGGACTTAAGCGCCTGAAAATTCAATTTAGCGAACATTACGATCAGATTGAACAGCATAAGAAAACGCTTCTTTATCGTCACAAAACAAAAGTTGACGAAGATATCCTTTTCAAAAAAGAGGCGCGGATGGAATTTATGGAGTTAGAAGCACAAACGTTTATTAACAATATCATGACTCTTGGAGTAGAAATCAAGAATGTAGATGAAGGATTAATTGATTTTCCTGCAATAATCAATGGAAAAGAAGTATTACTGTGCCGGAAAGAAGGAGAAGAGGAAGTGTCCTTTTATCATTCAGATCTAGGTGGATTTAATAAACGAGAACCGATTGAAAACATTATGAAAGAGGAGGAGCAGGGCTGATGTAGATCAGCTCTTTTCAAAAAAACATAATTAAATTTCAATTACCGTATTAGTATAGAATTTTAAAAATAGCTCACCTTAAAGAGTAGGGAGGTGAGTTCATGAAAAACCCAAAACAAACTCATAAGCATGATACCGAATTTGCAAGCGAGCTAGCAGCTGAACAAAATAACAATAAAAAGCATAAGAAAAATAAGCAGCAAAAAAAGAATGCTTAATAAAAAGGAGCTCTTAGCGGAGCTTCTTTTCTTTATCTTATTAGTAGATCAGTTCCCTTCTTTCTCTAAAACAGTTAAAATAGGAAGCAGACTAAAGAGAGAAAAGGATGAGTATCATGAGCTTATTACAGGCTGAATTAATCACCAAATCATATGGAGAGAAAACACTATTTGATGGGATATCTTTTTCACTCGAAGAAAAGCAGAGAATCGGTTTAATTGGAGTAAACGGCACAGGGAAATCCTCTTTGCTTAAAATTCTTGCGGGCATCGAGTCGATGGATAGCGGTAAACTGCACCATGCGAATCAGTTCCATGTAGAGTACTTGCCTCAGGACCCGGTATTTGTTGAGGAAAAAACAATCCTTGAGACGGTTTTTGATAGTGATGTGCCGTTATTTAATACGGTAAGAAAATATGAAGAAGCGCTGCAGAACGTAATGAACTTTCCTGAGAAAGAAGCGACACAAGAGAAGCTCATTCAGGCACAGGAAGAAATGGATCATCTTCAAGCGTGGGATTTTAGTACCCAAGCTAAAACGATTCTAACAAAGCTTGGGCTTACTCAGTTTGACGCAATGGTGAATGAATTATCAGGGGGTCAACAAAAACGTGTTGCACTAGCGAAAGCATTTATAAATCCAGCAGACTTATTGATTCTCGATGAGCCCACTAACCATATCGATAATGCAACTGTTGAATGGTTGGAACAATACCTGGCCAATTACTCTGGAACTCTATTGCTTGTTACGCATGACCGGTATTTTCTTAATCGTGTAACAAACCGCATTTTTGAACTGGATAAAGGACGATTGTTTGAATATGATGGGAATTACGCTACATTTCTTGAACAGAAAGCGATGCGTGAAGAACGTGAGGCGAAAGAAGAAGATAAACATAATAAATTACTAAAAAGTGAGCTAGAGTGGTTAAAAAAGGGAGCGAAAGCTAGAACAACAAAACAAAAAGCACGTAAGCAAAGAATCGAGAAAATGAAGGAAGAACCAGGACGAACGACAGAAGGAAATGTCGATATGGCATTAGGGGCGAGTCGTCTAGGTAAGAAAGTAATTGAAGCTACGGATATATCAAAAGTGATCAATGGTCGAACGTTAACAGACCAATTTAACTATCTTGTTCTCCCACAAGACCGAATTGGCATTATTGGACCGAATGGTTCTGGCAAAACGACGCTACTTAATATGCTTGCTGGTCGAATCGCTCCTGATTCAGGTCACGTTGATATTGGTGTAACAGTTAAACCAGGTTTCTACACTCAACAAAATGAGGGGTTAGATGAATCGCTTAGAGTAATTGAATACATTCGTGAAGGTGGAGAGGAAGTTCGCCTCCGTAAGGGCGGAACCGTATCAGCATCTCAAATGCTTGAGCGCTTTCTATTCTCACCTGATATGCAATGGACATACATATCCCGATTATCTGGTGGAGAGAAAAGAAGATTATATTTGCTTCGTATCTTAATGGAAGAGCCTAACGTTCTTTTCCTAGATGAGCCTACGAATGATTTAGACGTTCAGACACTTGCTGTGTTAGAAGATTATCTTGCCGAATTCCCTGGAGCTGTTATTACCGTTTCCCACGATCGTTATTTCTTGGATAAGATGGCAGAGCAGCTTTTCGTTTTCGATGGTGACGGAAAGATTGACCACTATTATGGCTCCTACTCCGATTATCTTGATGTATTGAAAAAAGAAAAAGAGCTTGAAGCTATGGAGAAAAAGCAATCAACTCCAAAAACAGGAGATACAATCGAGAAACCAAAGCAAGTGAAACTCTCTTACAAAGAAAAGAAAGAATGGGAAACGATTCAGGACACTATTGAGAAAATTGAACAGCGCATTGAAGACGTTAAAGTTGAAATAGCAGAATCAGGAAGCGATTTTGCCAAAGTAGATGAGCTTTATAAAGAAGAACAGGCTCTAACGTTAGAATTGGAAGAAAAAATTGAACGTTGGTCTGAGCTCTCAGAGAAAATGGAATAGTAGAAAATCCCACTATGTACTAACGAGTTTTGTGAGATTCACACACCAAAAAAATTATGTAATCAAACCTAAAGCCACTCCTGAATTTCAGGTGTGGCTTTTTTGGTCTGCTAACGTTTTTTTAGGTTCTCGAAGTTTAATTCACTTACTTATCAATTAACAGGTTGATATATCTGCAAGCAATCGTGCAGACCTGATAGGAGTGAGGATTAGGGAGTGAATTGAAAAAGGGTTTGATTGGTTATTTATGTTAATATTGAAGTTGAATTAAAGTAGGTATTCAAGTTAAGGGCAGCATTGTTGAACAGTAAGCAATGAACAATAAGGGGGTAAAAAATGGATTGGGACACAATGCCTCGTTGGTTTTGGGTAGTATATTACTTGTTTTTATTAACAACATTAGGAACAACTATATACAGCGTTGTGAAAATGAAAATGAAAGGTTTGTCAATTGTAGCCATTTTGTTCACTGTTACAATTCCAATAATTGTCCTCATAAATAGTATTGGTAGAGCAGAAGGAATGAATGAGTTTGAACATTTAGTTAGTCAATTACAACAAGGTGCTTTATGGTCATATTTCACAAGTATAGGTTATTTATTTCTATTATTATGGTGGGTTTTGTTCCTATTCAAAAGCAGAGTAAACTACACTTCTTATTAAATTAATTCGAAGCTTATCTGTAATTAGATAAGCTTCTTTTATCTGGAATTAAAGATTGGGTTACGCGGATATTTTTGAAATAATTAGTATGTGAATTTTGGAATTTAAATACGTCGATTTACTTGCCTATCCGTAGAATGGATTTAATCAGTAGGGGGAATTTGGGTGAATGAAAGGTGAAAGTTGAAGTTCTTATATTTGTAATAAGCATACTGTTAATGCCTTATTTTTTGTTCGAACTCTTTAATGACATTAGTAATCAAGCAGGAATTATATCGCTAATCTCTTCAATTTTTATGTTGCTATTGTTAATTTTCTCTTCAAGTCTTATTGTAAGTCATTGGAAAGAGAAAAAGGAGACGGCAAAGAAATTTTAAAAGAAAATGAAAAGTTATTAAGCAATCTCGGAGCAATTCAAGAACAATGGTGTATAACTATGTAGATGAAAGAATAGAACTAACTTAACCGCTTGTTTTAATGGGGACAAACCAATTTCAAAAAGAATGAAATTAAAATAGAAATTAACCCTACAAATTGGTGCACAAAATGTCGGATGCCTAGAGTAAACTCCTGTTATTCTATTGATGAAAGGAGGTCATATGAATGGATTTGCTTAAGGATATGAATACCGCAATGAAGTTTATCGAAGAAAACCTTACTAACGAAATAGACTACAAAATAGTGGCAAGTTTGGCTTATTGTTCCGAATATCATTTTAAAAGAATGTTTTCTTTTCTTACAGGAATTACGTTATCCGAATATATACGCCGTAGACGACTTAGTTTGGCGGCATTTGAGCTTCAGAATAGTAATGTAAAAGTTATCGATGTGGCGATGAAATATGGATACAATTCACCGGACTCCTTTACAAGGGCTTTTATAAATTTACATGGCGTCACACCAACAGAAGCAAGAAACAAAGGTAAGCAATTAAAAGCATATCCATTCATGACCTTCCAATTATCAATTAGAGGAGGAAATGAAATGAACTATCGAATCGAACATAAAGAAGCATTTAACATTGTTGGTATTATGAAACGAGTTCCAATTGTTTTCGAAGGAGAAAATGTGGAAATAGCTGCGATGTGGAAATCCTTGACTCAGGATAAAATAGAACGATTAAAAAATCTCTCAAATGTTGAACCTAATGGGATGATTCAAGCATCTAGTAATTTTTCAGAAGGACGTATGGAAGAAAAAGGGGAACTTGATCAATATTTAGGAGTAGCAACAACCCAAGAATGCCCCAAAGATTTTACTAAACTTGAAGTGCCTGAATTAACCTGGGCGATATTCGAATCAATAGGTACATTCCCTGATACTTTACAAGAAACATGGGGGAGGATTTATTCAGAATGGTTTCCAGCTTCCACCTATCAAGTAACAGAAGGACCTGAAATCTTGTCAATTAAAAGTAAAGATTTGACTTCTTCTTCTGTAAAAAGTGAGATTTGGATTCCAATTATGAAAAATAGTTATTGAAAATATCACTGAGCTGTTTTGGCAGCTCTTTTTTAAAATTTATTTACAGATATCTTCAAATAGTTAACTATAGGGGGAAACCAAGAATATCCCTTCTTCTGCTAAATCGGAGCTTTTGTGTAATAAGCTAAGTTTAATTATTAATGAAGAAATGGGATGGAGGCGACTAGATTGATTGATGAATTTAAAAGAATCGTAGAAAGTTCTACCGAACAAGAAGTGAAATCATTGTTATTTCAAATTTTATTGCGAATTAATATGGTTGAGGAAGTAGAGCAATATTCTGATACACAATTGGTGAAGGATTTGAAAAAGTCTTGTAACTCGTTTCTGGAGTATAAAACAAACCAAATCAACAGGGAAGGTGTAACCCGGTATCAAGCAGTTCATATAGTTTTTGGTGCTTCTCTTTCAGGAAGTTTAAACATAGTTTTAGAAAAAATGAAGTTAAAGGATACCGAAAAAATCATTCCCTTTTCGGATTTGTTATCTATTGGTCCAGTGTGGCGTTTACATGAAAAGAATGGTCTTAGAAAAAGGTATGAATGGTTAAAGAACCATATAAATTTTGATGATGAAGATATAGATAATTATCAAGAGAATTTCAACGATACGACTTTAAAGATTAGCGCTATCCCTGAAAATACGCCAATTATTATCTGGACGGGTCATAACGCACATGAACAAACAGCTCTAAGGTACGTTCTCTATCTTTTAAAAGAAAAAACTAATGATGTATCTTTAATAAATACAACTACAAAATTCAAAGATTTATTCGATACAACAGATACGAAATATACTTTGTTACATACAGGAGAAATTTCACCTGAGAAATTAAAGTTGATTTATAAAAACAATAGGAAGATTTCGCCGTTGTCTCAAGAGGAAAGGAAACAATTTGAGGAGGAATGGGTAGCGTTATCTACTAAACAGGAAGTTCTTAGGATTTGGAA
>NZ_JBITPM010000040.1:0-191246 GCF_050467905.1 Pseudalkalibacillus sp. NRS-1564
CATCGGACATCTAGATCAATGTATCGGTGATCAGTATATTGAGTACAGGTTAAGAAATTTAATATTAGATGCAGCCTTTGAAATCAAGGGTATTCCAAAAGCTATGAGGTATTATAGTGTGAAACTCAGATAAATAGTATTTAACTTTAGTAGATTATATTGATAACGAGTCTTCAAGAAACTCGGAGCAATTATTGATTAAATAAGGGGGGAACCACATTTTTTGACGTGGTTCCACTTTTTTTCTCCAATATCAGATGTAAGCTTTATCATAGCTATTTTTCAGAAATATAAGTAATGATAGTTTGCTCGATTTAAAGATTAATTGAGAAAAATCGTTACCCCAGAGTAAATCAGTAGTCCTCCCATAATAATTCGAAACGGCCTGTCATGTTTAGAAAGGAAGTTTTTTAATAGAGAACCGAAAGCTGACCATAGAAGCAAAGCCAGCCAACCTAATAATATGGCCATTGCCAAATAAAATGCGATTGATGGGATTGATTTATGAAAAGGTAGAATAAATGCACTCATCACTGTTAAAAAGAACAGGATACTCTTTACATTAATTACCTGAAAAATAAATCCTGAAATAAATGAAGACTGCATGACTCCTGTCTCTTTCTTTGAGTTCTCGGGAAAACTAATTTTCCAAGCTAAATAAAGAAGATAAGCTGCACCTGCTATTTTAAGAAATGGTTCTACAATAGGAATCCACTTATATAGACCCGTAGTAAATACTCCGCTTATCATTCCGAGTGCGGCAAAACCTGCCATGATGCCGCTATTAAATTGCCATGCTCCTACAAAACCAAATCTACGTGCTTCATTCATCATTAATAGATTGCTTGGTCCCGGAGTAATCGACGTAATAATTACATATGAAAGAAAAGCTACAATACTCATATCATTCACCTTCACTCAATAATTTTCATTCTGACATCTGTTATTGTATGATGTTATTAGTTATAAATAAAATTGAAATTAAAAATAGTATTATCATTTTTTTCGATAGACTAGATTTCAAGGAGAGAGAAGATGGAAATTAGACAGCTCATCACATTTCAGTCCATTATAGAATCCGGAAGTTATACGGGGGCAGCTTCGAACTTAGGTTACACCCAATCTACGATAACATCACATATCCAAGCGCTTGAAAATGAAATAGGCGGGGCTCTATTTACTTATGTAAAAAGAAAACTTCAGCTGACTCATTTAGGCAGGGAATTAATTCCTTTAGCAGAGGATTTACTCTCTACGCATGACCAAATCAAAAATATACAAACGGATCGAGAAGTTAAAGGCGAATTAAGAGTGGCAGCTCCTGAGTCATTAACCATCTCTACATTAGGACCTATCATTAGGGAATATTCCTTAAAACATCCCAACGTAAGACTTATATTAACTAACGGTACATGTGGACAAAACCAAGCGGATTTGTTGAGCGGACGGGTAGATATTGCTTTGATGGTTTATCCAGCAATAAGTATAGATAAATGCATCCATTACTCTTTAGGTAGAGAGGAGATCGTTGTTGTAAGCAGTAATGATGGTCCGGATCACTTTGAGGACTATAAAAATAATGAAAATCAGGTTTTTATAACAAATGAAGAAGGCTGTAGTTATCGGACTATGTTTGAAAGATATCTCTTAAAGCATGACATTCATCACTTTCCAACGATGGAGCTGTGGAGCATAGAAGCTATCAAACAAATGGTAATGAGCGGACTCGGATTTGCAGTTTTGCCTTACATGACTTTGAAAGAAGAAGTAGAGAATGGAAAACTGAAAATACTTCAACATTCTGAAAATTTAGAGCCCATTTATTCTCATATGTTGATAAAAAGAAAAAAGTGGGTGTCCCCTTCCGTAGAAGCCTTCGCTGAAATCGTTTTAAAATCTAAAGAATATTAACAGAGAGAATTAACTTAAAGAATAACGTCGGTTCGAGAAGCCATAGACTCATTCCGTGGCACTATTATTAATTAAGAATTTATCTAATTGTAAAATTATCTTGATTTCAAGACCAAGAACGTTATAACTTAATATAAATTCACCCGAGTCCGGTGCTACTAGTCGATAGCTTTGATCAAAATTAAGAAGGAGTGATCTAACTATGGAAAAAAACAAATTACTAAGAATGGACAATGTCGGCATCGTTGTAGAATCTCTTGATGACGCAATTTCATTCTTCGAGGAGATTGGCTTGAACCTCGAAGGACGAGCCACTGTCGAAGGTGAATGGGCTGGTCGGGTAACTGGATTGGGTTTTCAGTGCGTAGAGATTGCTATGATGGTTACCCCAGATGGTCACAGCCGACTTGAACTTTCGCGATTTATCACCCCACCAACTATATCAGATCATCGGACTCATCCTGTAAATACACTCGGTTATCAACGCCTAATGTTCACCGTTGAAGACATTGACGAAATGGTATCCAGACTTACTATGTATGGCGCTCAGCTCGTTGGCAAAATGGTTCAATACGAGGACTCGTATCGGCTCTGCTACATTCGTGGAATCGAAGGACTTCTAATTGGTTTGGCAGAACAACTCGGTAACAAATAAGTAAGCGAGGTCTCATAAAGAGACTTTACTCAAATATAAATTACTGAAGCGAAAATTGAAACTGACAAGCAGTGTGAAAGTTATTTGAAGAAGTAGGGAAACAGATTCACGTGAAAACGTTATATGAGAATACGTCTCGATTCGAAGAGAATTCTAAGTAAACAATTTCGGAACTTATCTGCAGTAAAATAAGTCTCTTTTAGTGAAAAAGAATTGATACCCTGGATTCCATTTGAAATAATTGGATTTGTGTGAGGTAACCGCATTAAACAATCACTAGAACTATTTACTTAAGGAGGTAGTATGAAGAAAGTATTATTAACTATATCAATAATTGTTAACCTGCTTTACTTAATTAATGTACTTGCTAGTTTAGGAATCAGGCAGTCCAATGGAATGAATGTTTTATTGGGATTGATATTTGTAGTAAGTATTCTGGGGTCAATATTTTCCCTAATACGATTTAGACAAAATTCGTGCTATCATCTTTATCTGTCAATTACGGTGCTTACATTAAACTTAGCTTCCTTTGGGTGGTTTGCTTTTATAAATTATTTATCGATAATAATGGGAGGATAAGGCCTCTTATAAGGTAGGTATCTTGAAATCGAGTCTTGAACTATCTCGGAGGGATAGCTACACAGTGGTTATCGGTTAGCAAGCTGGTGTAATATTTGACGAAACGTTATTCTATTAAGGGGTGAGGTTATGGGGTTTTGGTATTTCTTAATATTATTTGTAGGAATATTTTTAGTTGTTAAGGGGCTATTTGGGAATAAAAGAAATGCCTTGGTATTGATAGGGGTCATAAGTATTGCGTTCTCAATATTTATGTTTACACCAGGAAGTGATGAAATCATTTCAGAACTATTTAATTTTTTTGGAATAGATATATGAGTAATCTTCTACTAGGTATTTTCACGAACGGTTGCTAAAACTAAAGAAAAATATCTTGATTTGAAGTATTCTACAAAAAAGAGCGTTAATCTATAAAGGATTACGCTCCTTTTTGTTTAAGTTGATTAAGAGGACAGTTTAACGGGATAAACTATGTTGAAAATTAATCTACATAATAAGCGAAGGAAAGTAGGGTTTATAATATGGATTTATCTTTGGAAATTGCGCGTATTATACTGCCAGTTGCCATAGTGGGTGGGATTGGAGTATTTGTAATTCTAAGAATGAAACATAAGTCTAAGCAAGGAACTCTAGGTAAGAAAAAAACAAGAAGTGCTCAAACTATATTAGATAGCTTAATACCATTCGGAATGATGTTTGGTTTGGCTGTTGCTATACTTCTCAGCATATTTAGCACCTTTTCCTTTCTTTCTGCAATTACTTGGGGACCTGGTATAGGTATGTTATTAGGATATTTTGCTTATGAAATTTACAGCAAGAAGGAAGATAGTTATTCATAATAACTGCCTTCCAGAAACTCGGAGCTTATTTGCATGCAATAAGAGAGGCTGCAAGTTTAGATACACAATAGAACTTTTTGTTAAAAACCAGGCATCGCTAGTATTGAGATACCTAGTTTTTCTTTCAATTTATGATTTGAGAGATTTAGAAGATTAATCATATATGACAAATTTCCCTTGTTCATGTAACCTTTTTATAGATGCAAGCATATGATTTATTTCTTCATCGGAATGTCTTTCCCATGAACTTAATTCAGCTACTATTTTTAAGGGCGATTTCGATCTATAAGAACGTGTAGGGTTTCCCGGAAACTTTTTGTCAGTTACGTTTGGATCATTTTCAAATTCACCTAATGGCTCTACAATGTATATTCTTTCTTTTGATGTGGATATTGCTAATTCAGCCCCCCATTTAGCGGCATTTAATGTAGCAGTGAAATAAATATGGTTCGCTTTTTTGTTTTGGTAATTAGATAAGTGTTGCGGTACTAATAGATCTCCAATTTTTAGTTCTGCTTTCGTACCATGAAAGAAAGGTCCATGATCTAAGACATCTTTTTTGTCATTCATTTTAATACACCTTTCTTTTTTGATTTGTATAAAATAGTATAGAGCAGCAAGTATAAAAATAGTAGTCTATAATTACCTGGAAATTAGCGGTATAATATAAGTAGAGAAAATGTAGTTGAACGACAAGTAACTATAATTTGCGTTTTCATTAGCAATCACCGTCAATGGTTGTTGGGGCTTTAATAAAATAACAAAATTTACAGAGCTTGAAATGGCATTTTGCCTCTAAGCTCTCTTTTTTTATGATTTAATATATGTTTTGGCCTTTGAAGAGCTATGTGATTTCACGATTTGTCCATCTGAAGTAACTCGGTTATCAATATACTGGTGTGGTTTTATATATTGTAAATATATTTTTAGGATCCCCCTTTTTGTGAACTCTACGAACATTGAGGAGCATTTGCAGAATGAAATAAAACTTCGCGATCTCCTTAGAATATTTTGAGAAATGAAGTAAATAGTGGTATAATTATTCAGAAAGTTACGAATCTAGAGAGAAAGGAGAACATTTGTGAAGTTTTATTTATCGGTAGATATGGAAGGCGTAACCGGTCTTGTAGATGAGACGTTTGTGGATTCGAATAAACAGAATTATATGCGTGGTCAGGAAATGATGACGCAGGAAGCCAATCACGTAATCGAAGCCGCCTTTGGAAGTGGATGCTCAGCTGTGACGGTAAATGATAGTCACTCAAAAATGAACAACTTACTTATTGAGAAGCTTCATCCCGAAGCAAGGCTCATTTCAGGAGATGTGAAGCCTTTTTCTATGGTTCAGGGGTTAGACAGTACATATGAAGGTATGGGGATGATCGGTTATCATGCACGCGCCGGTATGCCGGGCGTAATGTCTCATTCCATGTTCCACAATGTGAGAAATTTCTACATAAATGATCAAGTTGTAGGAGAGCTAGGGATGAATGCATACGTTGCGGGATACTTTGGTGTTCCGATTTTGTTCGTTGCAGGCGATGACAGAGCTGCACTAGAAGCCGAAGAGCTTATCCCAAACATAACAACAGCTGTTGTAAAAGAAACGATTTCTCGATCTTCCGCTCTTTTGTTATCACCACAAAAAACAGGGCAAGTGTTACGTCAACAAACAGAAAAGGCAATGCTTAATAGACACAATGTCGAACCTTTAGTTCCTCCTCGCGAGCCTGTATTTCGCATTGAATTTGCGAATCATGGACATGCCGAGTGGGCCAGCCTTATGCCTGGTGTTGAGATTGAAAAAGAAACGACAGTTAAATATCAAGCGAAAAATATGCTTGAAGTCTATCAAGCTATGCTTGTGATGACTGAATTGGCATCAAGAACAACATTTAGCTAGAAAGTAGGGATGCCTGTGGCGAAATATATTATCAATCGTCTCTTCGCCATGGTGATTACATTGTGGATTATCGTAACCATTACGTTCTTCTTAATGCATGCGGTACCAGGGTCACCATTTAACCAGGAAAGAAACACCAGTGAAGCGGTGCAGCAAAACCTTGAAGCGCACTACCATTTGGATGAACCAGTTTTTATTCAATATGCCATTTACATTAAATCACTTGCAACACTTGATTTTGGGCCTTCTATTAAACAATCATCTACGTCGGTTAACGAAATGATTGGTAGAGGATTTCCAGTCTCGGCAGAACTTGGGGTTACGTCGCTTTTGATTGCGATTATTTCAGGTATTATTCTAGGCATTATGGCTGCCCTTCGTCACAATGGTGCAATTGATTACATAGCGATGACTTTTGCGGTCTTTGGCATTTCAGTACCGAACTTTATTATGGCGACTTTACTTATTCAACAGCTAGCTGTGAACTGGGAAGTTTTCCCGGTGGCTACTTGGGCCTCGCCAATGCATATGATCCTACCTTCTATTGCGCTTGCAACTGGGCCAATGGCCATCATAGCGCGCCTTACTAGATCAAGTATGATCGAAGTTCTCAATCAAGATTACATCATGACTGCTCGGGCAAAAGGGATGACAACATTCCAAATTGTTATGAAGCATGCTATGAGAAATGCTTTACTGCCGGTTATTACTATACTTGGAACACTTGTTGCTGGAGTATTAACTGGGAGTTTTGTTATCGAAAAAATCTTTGCCATTCCTGGCATGGGTAAATATTTTATCAACGGTATAAATGATCGTGATTATCCTGTCATTATGGGAACAACAGTCTTTTATAGTGCCTTCCTCATTATGATGCTCTTTATTGTAGATATTGCTTACGGGATACTAGATCCGAGAATTAAGCTACATAAGAGGGGGGAATAGCATGATACCGGAGCGAAAAGATACGAAACAAGAGCTATCAGAAGACCTCTTTCTTCCGTTAAAAGATTCCTCTAATAATGCAGAGATGATTGCAAAGCCAAGTATTTCTTATTGGAAAGATGCATGGATGAGGTTGTCTGGGAACAAGTTGTCTATGGCTGGTCTTATCATGTTAGTATTGCTTGTCTTAATGGCCATATTTGGTCCGTTGCTAACACCATATTCTTACGATCATCAGGTTTTGACCGAAGGGAACTTACCTCCATCTTCTGAGCACTGGTTTGGAACAGATAACCTTGGTCGAGATATGTTCACACGAACGTGGAATGGAGCTAGAATTTCATTGTTTGTTGGATTTATGGCAGCGATTATCGATTTTGTTATTGGAGTAGCTTATGGAGGGTTTTCAGGATATAAAGGTGGAAGAACGGATAATTTCATGATGAGAATCATTGAAATTTTGTACGGTCTTCCATATCTCCTAATGGTTATTCTTTTGATGGTCGTCATGGGTCCTGGGCTCTTTACGATTATTATTGCGTTAACTGTAACAGGGTGGGTCGGAATGGCACGAATTGTTCGAGGACAGGTTCTTCAGTTAAAGAACGCAGAGCATGTTCTCGCATCTCGTACGTTTGGAGCAAGCGCAAGTCGCGTTATTCGAAAGAATCTCCTTCCTAATACGATGGGGCCGATCATCGTTCAAATGACTTTAACCGTTCCTACAGCTATCTTTGCCGAAGCCTTCTTAAGTTTCTTAGGACTAGGTGTACAAGCACCCGTAGCGAGTTGGGGCGTAATGGCAAATGATGGATTATCGGTTATTTTATCAGGGCACTGGTGGAGGCTGTTTTTTCCAGCATTCTTTATTTCATTAACGATGTTTGCTTTTAATGTTCTCGGTGACGGTTTGCAAGATGCACTTGATCCTAAACTACGTAAGTAAATCCTCATCTCGATGAGTTTTCACTGATACAAATACTAAGGGGGAATTTTTTTGAAGAAGATTATTACAATGCTACTTTCTCTAGTGCTACTTATTAGCATCGTTGGTTGTACAACTACGGAAAATAGTTCATCAGAATCAAATTCAGGAAATGATGATGCAAAGCAAGAGGATGGAGCGAAAGTACTGAAGTTAAACAATGGAAGTGAACCAACATCATTTGATCCACCAATTGGTTTTGATAGCGTTTCGTGGAACGCTTTAAACAATTTAATGGAAGGTATGACGCGTCTAGATAAGGAAGATCAGCCACAGCCTGCCGCTGCTAAAGAGTGGGATCTTTCAGAAGATGGCAAAACATATACTTTCCACCTTCGTGAAGATGCCAAGTGGTCTAACGGAGAGCCTGTTACAGCGGAAGATTTTGAATATGCTTGGAAGCGTCTAGCGAATCCTGATACGGCTTCACCTGCAGCTTTTCTTGCTTATTTTATTGAAGGCGCAGAGGCATTTAACACTGGAGATGGATCAGAAGAAGATATGTTGGTAAAAGCTGTGGACGAAACAACACTTGAGGTAACTCTTGAAAGTCCAGTAGCCTATTTCCCTAGTGTTATTTCAAACCCAGCTTTCTTCCCTGTTCATAAAGCAACAGTAGAAGAAAATCCGGAATGGCATACAGAAGCTGATTCGTATGTAAGTAATGGTCCTTTTAAACTAACGAAATGGGAACATGATTCAAAATTCGAATTTAGTAAGAATGAGAATTATTGGGATGCTGCAAATGTAAAGCTCGATAAAGTAGATTGGGCTATGGTTGATGACACGAATACAGAATATCAAATGTACAAAACTGGTGAACTTCATACTTCTGATGTACCAGCTGACTTAAGTGAAGAGCTTTTCAGTGATGGACAAGCTCAGGTTGAAGATCAGTCAGGAACATACTTCTATCGCTTTAATCTTGAAATGGAGCCATTCCAAAATGAAAATATTAGAAAAGCATTTGCTATGGCAGTCGATCAGCAGAAAATCGTGGAATTTGTTACAAAAAATGAAGAGAAGCCAGCAAATGGCTTTGTGGCGTATGGGTTTGAAGATGCAGCAGGCGGCGACTTCAGAGAGGTTGGCGGTAATCTTGTAACCAATGATGCTGATCAAGCAAAAGAACTACTAGAAAAAGGTATGGAAGAAGAAGGTTATGATGAGCTTCCTGCCGTAACATTAACGTATAACACGAGTGATGATCACAAAAAGATTGCTGAAACTCTTCAACAAATGTACAAAGAAGTTCTTGGTGTTGATGTAGAGCTTGCTAATCAGGAATGGAACGTATTCTCAGATGAACAAAAGCAATTAAACTTACAGTTCTCAAGGAGTTCTTTCCTTGCAGATTATGCTGATCCAATCAACTTCCTTGAAAGTTTCCAATCTGGACACTCCATGAATCGTACTGGCTGGAGTAATGAAGAATACGATTCCTTAATTGCACAGGCGAAAGAAGAAATAGATGAAGCTAAACGATTTGAATACATGCATGATGCTGAAGCACTCTTGTTCGAAGAGATGCCAATCTTCCCGATTCATTTCTACAATCAGGTTTATCTTCAGAACGAAGATGTGACGGGAATTGTACGTCATCCTGTTGGCTACATGGAATTGAAATGGGCAGATATGCAGTAATACAGTTGAGCCTGGTGATACGAAAACCAGGCTCTTTTTTTTCTGTCATTATACGATATTGGCAAAAGGGCTATAGTTTTACACGCATCATTGATAGAATTAGCTTGAGCTATGCGCCACACACTTCAGACTATCTATCTCGTAACAGCTAGGCATTACATTTGATGAAACTATGAATATTTTAAAGGAGATATCTATGAAGATTACTAATATTGAAACGTTTTCTGTATCCGTTCCGTTAAAGAAACCTTTTAAAACGGCGCTTCGTACAGTGACAAATGCCGAAGCGATCATTGTAAAAATAACAGCTGGGAAATACGTCGGTTATGGAGAAGCACCTCCAACAGTCGTCATTACTGGTGAAAGTCTTGCTAGTATTGATTCGGCCATTCAACATGTCGTGAAGCCGAAATTGGTTGGAATGGATTTAACGGAATATGAATCCGTCATGTACACTCTACAGAAATCAATGATTGGAAATACGAGCGCAAAGGCAGCAGTTGATATGGCTATTTATGATCTATTGGCTAAGCGAAGTCAACTCCCTCTTTATCAATTTCTTGGAGGATATCGGAATGCCCTGGAAACAGACTACACCGTTAGTGTAAACGAACCTGTAGAGATGGCAACTGACGCTGTTCAATACATAAAAGATGGGTTTTCAATTTTGAAAGTAAAGGTAGGCAAAGACACCATTCAAAACGACTTAAGTCGAATCAAAGAAATTAGAAAGCGCGTTCAAAACGATGCCGTTATTCGTCTTGACGCCAATCAGGGGTGGACAGCTAAGGAAGCAATTTATGCCATTCGAAAAATGGAGGATGAAGGTCTTAACATCGAATTAGTTGAACAGCCTGTTCATGCGAAAGATATTGAAGGTCTAAGAAAAGTGACTGATGCTGTCTACACCCCAATTATGGCAGATGAAAGCGTGTTTTCACCTGAGGACGCACTTAAAGTAATCATCACCCGAGCAAGTGACCTTATTAATATTAAATTAATGAAGTCTGGCGGTATCCATCAAGCATTAAAGATTAACGCGTTAGCGGAGAGTGCTGGAATGGAGTGTATGGTAGGAAGTATGATTGAATCACGAGTCGGTATAACTGCCGCCGCACACCTTGCCGCTAGCCAACGAAATATAACGAGGTTTGATTTCGATGCGCCATTGATGCTTGATTACGATCTTGTGAATGGCGGGGTTCAATATACTAAAAATATGATGACGTTTACTAAAGATTATGGTTTAGGAATTCACTATGTAGAAAAGGGTGGGATTACAGTTGGAATGGACTAAAAAAAACAATTGCGGTAGCCGTAGCAACTTTATGGACAACTCCGGAGAAGGCAAGGACAATTGATCATAATGCTCTAACCAATCCAGTGAAATTAACAGAATGGTTGGAACCATTGTCTTATTCGAATAGATTGGAACTGTGCGATAATAACCACGTTCAATCCCAAGTTTTGTACGGGGAAGAGGTCTTAGTTTTAGATCAGCGAGGAAATTGGTCTTATGTACTCGTCCCTTCACAACCCTCTTCAAAAGATGAAAGAGGCTATCCTGGATGGATTCCAACGATCCAACTTTCTGAAAATGTACCAGGAGTATTTACTGAAGTTGTAGCTACAAATAAGCATGGTGTTCAATTTACAACTCAAAATGGAAAAAGTGAAATGCGATTAAGTTATCAAACGATCCTTCCTGTTTTAGAAGAGCGTGAACGAACTTACCTTGTCTGGACTCCACATGGAGAGGTGATTTTGAACAAAGAAGACGTTACGCCTCGTCCAACAAATGGCCCATTTGGAACAGGCTTAGACCTTGTTCGCGAAGCTGAACAATTTATTGGTCTCCTCTATTTATGGGGAGGTATGTCATCTTATGGATATGACTGCTCTGGATTTAGTTACAATATGGCTAGAACTATTGGCTGTACGATTCCGCGAGATGCCCATGATCAGTTAAAGAGTGGAACGCTAGTAGAAGAAGGTGACTGGCAAAGAGGTGATCTTCTCTTTTTTGCTTATGAGCACGGAAAGGGATCTGTGCATCATGTAGGCATATATTACGGTGGAGGAAAAATGATTCATTCTCCTAGCACTGGACGCTTTATAGAAATTACCCCTCTTAAAGGTACGCTCTATGAGGAAGAACTTTGTGGCGTTTGCCGCTACTGGGAGACGAATTAATGCAGTTTGAACAAGTAAAAGAGAAAATTATAGCATGTTTCCAGGGTCTTGAAGGAAACCAATCCGTGTGTGTATCAACGCCTGATGGAGAATTAACTCATCATGAAGATCAGCCTGTATCATCAGCTAGTATTATTAAAATTGCTATTATGCTGGAAGCTTTAAGACAAGTGGATAGAAGTGCGCTCACATTAGATCAAGTAGTAGAGATTGAAGATGTCAATCGAGTCGAAGGCGCTGGTGTGATCTACCATCTAGGTAAAGAACTCGAATGGAGACTGACTGATCTGATTCATCTGATGATTATTTCTTCTGATAATACAGCTACAAATCAGTTAATTGATTTAGTCGGCATAGCGAATATTAATCATACTATGAAAGGAGCGGGGGCCTTTCATTCAAAGCTAATGAGGAAAATGATGGACCGAGAAGCCGTCAAAGCTGGAAAAGATAATATGATGAGTGGAAAAGATACTTATTTACTATTAAATCAACTAGTTGAACAACACCTTCTATCAAACTCATCTATGAAATGGGCGATAGACGTTTTGCTTCAGCAGCAATTTAAGGATAAGTTTACAAGTAAGATTTCTACCCTAAAGAAAAACACGCTTGCTCATAAAACTGGTGAACTTGCAGGAGTGGAGCATGACGCGGGTATTTTATTTACATCAAGAGGTCCGGTTATCTATGCTTTTTTAACAGCTGGATTGCTAGAAAACCGGTACGGAAGAGATGCTATTGCGAATGCGGGTCGGTTACTTTATGACTTTTATAAAGAAGACTGAAACGATGAATGAAATGAACAAAAGCGCCGTTTGTAGACGGCGTTTTTGTTTTGCAATAATCCAAATTAAGGACCAATTGAAACGGCCGTTCCAATTGGAATCGTATTTGCAAGTTCTTCGACATCTCGGTTATACATTCGTATGCATCCTTTCGATACATATTTCCCAATAGAGGAAGGATCATTTGTCCCGTGTATACCATAATGTATTTTAGAAATACTCATCCACATCGTACCGAATGGTCCGCCGGGGTTTGGAGCTTTGTTAATGATAATAAATTGTCCAGTTGGCGTATCGTGAAGCATACGCCCCACACCAACAGGGTATACCTTTACAGTAGATCCATTTTTTTGAAGTGTAAGCGTTCGCTGTGTAAGAGATACATAAATGGTATATGGAAGTGTTGCAGGGTCAGGGTATCCAGGGATTTGGATAAGCTGGCCTGGATAGATAAGATTAGGGTTTTGTATGGAATTTGCCCTTATGATTTCAGTGACTGGAACTCGGTAATCCCCACTAATAGAAGATAATGTTTCACCTGACTTCACCATATGCTGCAAAAGTAGCCCCCCTAGCGCTATTAAATGAAAGGAATGAATACTAATGAACGTCGTTATCGTTTCAGATACACATATGCCACGGATGGCGAAAGAGCTTCCCAAAGCACTAAAAAATGAGCTGTACCATGCAGAACTCATTATTCATGTAGGTGATTGGCAAACACAGGCAGTTTACGAAGAATTAAAGTCATTTGCGCCTATTAAAGGAGTTTATGGAAACGTCGACGAAGCTTTTTTTAATAATAAGTTTAATGAAAAACTCATATTGAATTTAGAATCTCATCGAATCGGCATTACGCATGGTCAC
Organism: Pseudalkalibacillus sp. NRS-1564; assembly: GCF_050467905.1. NCBI lineage: Bacteria > Bacillati > Bacillota > Bacilli > Caryophanales > Fictibacillaceae > Pseudalkalibacillus > Pseudalkalibacillus sp. NRS-1564. The sequence continues at coordinate 13,310 of NZ_JBITPM010000040.1, forward strand.
GGTAAAGGTAAAACAACAGAACAAAGAGCCGTTTCTCAATTTCAAGATGATGATGTCGAATTAATTCTCTTTGGTCACTCCCATATACCTCTTCATAAAGAATATGATGGGAAGGTCATTTTTAACCCTGGATCACCTACTGATAAGCGGAGACAAGCTCGATATTCATTCGGAAAACTTACTATTGAACGAAATAAACCTCTCCACATTGAACATGTTTTCTTTAATGAAAAATAGGGCAATACGTTAATTAGATGGTTTTGTGCATAAATTGTTGAACAAAATAGCGTTAATATGTATAATGTTTGTATAATATATGTGCGAAGTTTCATATGCGGATGGAAGGGGAAAAATGATGCCAACAACAAAACGAGTCATCGTAATCGGTGCAGGTCCGGGAGGGCTTACAGCTGCTATGCTTCTAGCGAGCAAAGGACATTCGGTTACAGTTTATGAGAAACAATCCTATGTGGGGGGGCGAACTTCTGGATTTGAGCAAAGTGGCTACCGCTTTGACAGAGGACCAACCTTCCTTAATATGCCGCATATTCTCGAAGAAATGTTCGAGGAATCTGGACGTAATGTCCATGACTATATCGACTTAATTGAAATCGATCCAATGTACGAATTGAAATTCGATGATGTTTCCTTTTATCCAACGCGTGACCAGGATGAAATGGTTAGAAGAATCGAAGAGACATTTCCTGGAGACGGTGAAGGGTATAGACGTTTTATGAAAGAAGAGAAAGAAAAATTCGAAGCGCTCATGCCTATTCTTCAAAATAAGCATGATTCACTTCTTGATTATGGTAGATGGCGGTTTGTGAAGGCTTTACCTAAATTGACGGTGACAGATAGTGTTTACAAGCGACTTTCCCATTATTTCGATGATGAGCGTTTAAGGCTATCCTTTACTTTCCAGGCAAAATACCTTGGAATGTCACCGTGGGAGTGTCCAGGTGCTTTTACGATTCTTTCTTATATGGAACATGCTTACGGCATTTTTCATCCGATTGGCGGATTGAGTCAAATTCCAGAAGCTATGGCCAGGGTTATTAAGGAAGAGGGCGGCGAAGTTCATACGAATAAAGGTGTGAAGCAGCTCTTACTTGATGGGAAGACAGTGAAAGGTGTGGAACTTGAAGATGGTACGACGGATTATGCCGATGAAGTCATTATAAATGCTGACTTCGCACATGCTGTAAATCATCTCATTCCATCTGGTTCTGTAAAAAAATATACACCTAAAAAAATGGAACAGAAAAAATATTCTTGCTCAGCCTTTATGCTATACCTTGGTGTAGATAAAAAGTACGACTTACCGCATCACTCTATTATCTTCTCCTCTGATTATAAAAAGAACGTAGAAGAGCTTACTAAGAAGAAAATTCTATCAGAAGATCCTTCCATTTATGTACAAAATGCTTCCGTTACTGACGATACTCTTGCTCCAGAAGGTAAATCTTCCATTTATATCCTTGCTCCAGTACCGAATAACTTTAGTTTAGTTGATTGGGAAGAACGTAAGGATGAATTTAGAAGATTAGTTCTTGATCAGCTTGAACAAAGAACGGAATTTAAGGATATTGAAAAGCATATCGAAGTTGAGGAAATGTACACGCCAACGGATTGGGAGATGGATTTAAATGTTTATAAAGGAGCCACATTTAATTTAGCTCATAATCTTCCTCAAATGATGTACTTCCGTCCACCTAACCAATTTAAAGAATTAAATCATTGCTGGCTTGTTGGTGGAGGAACTCACCCGGGGAGTGGACTTCCAACAATTATGGAATCTGCACGCATCACGAGCAGAATGCTTCATGAACAAGCAGCGCTTTTGGAGAGTGCGAAATGACGATTGGTATAGTAGGTGGAGGCATAGGTGGCATGCTTTCCGCGCTACTCCTTTCACAAAAAGGCTACAACGTTGAGCTGCATGAAAAAGCGCCTACGCTTGGAGGTAGACTTTCATTTGTTGAACGAGATGGGTTCAAGATCGACAAAGGCCCTACGATCGTGCTTCTTCCAGAGATGATCTATGAGTTTTTGGATAAAGCGGGAGTTCCTCGTGAGGAAGTTGAGATGGTAAGGTGTGATCCACTATATCGCATGATTTATCCAGACGGTTCTACTTTTACGAAAACAAGTGATATCGAGAAGCAGCTGGAAGAGATCACTCGAATGTTTCCTGGAGAAGAGCAACATTTTCTTTCTTATCTTGAAGATATGCGCGTTCGATTTAAGAAAGGAAAGGCGGCTTTTCTCGAACAGTCTTTTATTAATAGAAAAGATTTCTTTACTCCAAGTAATATGAAGCTTTTACTCGAGCTTAAAGCTTACCAGTCTGTTCAATCTCAAGTATCTAATTATTTTAATGATGAACGGTTGCAAGACGCCTTTGCCCTACAAACGCTTTATATTGGTGGAAATCCATCTGCTTCACCAGCACTTTATTCTTTAGTTCCTTTTAGCGAATATGAACATGGCATCTGGTATTTAAAAGGTGGCTATGCAAGCTTGATTACTGTATTAGAAAAACATCTTCGTCTTCAAAACGTAACGGTTCATTTAGAATCTAACGTGGAAGAATTACTCATTGATGGGAAGACATGTAGAGGAATTCGTACTACAAGTGGAGAACATTATTATGATAAAGTAGTGTACAATGGAGATTTCCCTATGATCAAGAATCTGATAAAAAAAGAGAAAGTTCCTCGGAAGAAATACAAAGCCTCCTCAGGTTGTCTACTCCTCTATATGGGGCTTGATCGTGTATATGATAATGCTGATGTTCATCAATTTTTTATGACAAATGACTTTACATCCCATATGAAGGACGTTTTTCAAGGTGGTAAATTGACAGACCAACCGGCTATTTACACGTTCCATCCTTCTCTCATTGATGAAACGCTAGCACCTCCTGGTAAAGGCGTGCTATACGTGCTGATCCCCGTACCATCAGGTGAAGCAGTCGAATGGGATGAAAAGGAAAACGTTGCATCAAAAATGATTGAACTTCTTGAAACAAGAGGTTTTCCAGGTTTAAAAGAATCTATAGAGTGGTTAGAAATTCGCACACCTGCTGATGCAGAAGTGGAAGGCTTATATAAAGGGGGGAGCTTCGGTATCGCCCCAACGCTTACACAATCAGGCGCTTTTAGACCACAAGTGAAACCTTTTAAATTTGAAAACCTTTATGCGGTGGGAGCATCGATCCATCCTGGAGGTGGCATCCCAATCGTTATGCAGGGGGCGGATCTTCTTGTAAAAGAAATTGAAAGGGTGTGAACGAGAGATGCTCGAACAAGCCTATGCTCACTGTGAAGCCATTATTAAACATCATTCCAAAACGTTTTACAAAGCGTTTTCTTTATTGCCTTCTTCAAAGAAGAAAGCAGTCTGGGCTGTTTATGGTTTTTGCAGGCAGGTTGATGACATCATTGATGAAGGCACAGATCCTGAAGCAGAATTAAAGGTCTTTCGTTCTGAATTTGCCTCTTTTCTAAAAGGTGAAATACCAAAAACTGATCCTATGTGGCTAGCTCTTGAAGATGTTTTTCGTAATTTCTCCATGGATACGAAAGCTTTTCACGATATGATTGCTGGGCAAGAAATGGACTTATATAAAACGAAGTATTATACGCTTGAGGAACTTGAACATTATTCTTATCATGTGGCAAGCACCGTTGGCCTTATGCTTCTTCCAATTCTTGCTCCAAAAAAGGTAGACGAACTTCGAGAGAGTGCCATAGCGTTAGGTCTTGGCATGCAAATCACGAACATTTTAAGAGATATCTCTGAAGATCTAGACCGAGACCGAATTTATTTGCCAATTGCAGAGATGGAAGCATTAGGTTATGGTGTTGAAGATTTAAGAAGTCGAAGAATGAATGAGGCATTTATCAAAGTTTGGGAAAAGCTTGCTGTTCGAGCTGAAATGCATTACGAAACAGCTTTCTCAGCTATGCATCATTATCCTCTAGATGCTCGCCTTCCAGTGAAAAGCTCAGCGGTTTTTTACAAAGCCATTTTGCAGTCCATTCGTAAAAAAGAGTATAATGTCTTTCACCAGCGAGCATTTGTATCGGAAAAAGAAAAAGAAGCGCTTTTATCGGCGATTGCCGGAAATTAACAAAAAAGCTCTCTTCCAATTGGAGGAGAGCTTTTTGTTATATCCTTAATGTCTTTAAGATTAAGGAATCTAAGCGAAAAGGAGTTGTAACATTTGAGAGAATTTGAAATGATTAGGAGGTAATGAATGTTCTATGCATCATTAGGGGTAATGATCTCTAATTTTTTTCAAAAAGGGTGACGCAAGTAATCAAGAAAGCTATTCTAGAAAGAGCTATGTTATCGACAAAGAAAGGTAGGAAAGCCTGTTGATTTATATTGAGAAGAAGAAAGTAACATTAAGAGAGGCAACATTGGAGGATATTAGTACTTTATACTATTGGAAATATGAAGAGGAGAAGCAAGAAGCAAAAAAATGGAACGGCCCATACATCATTGAGAAGAAGATATCCAAAGTAGAGTACAAGAAAGAGTGGGAGCAACAGCGTGAAATTAGTCTCGGAGTTCCAGATACGTTAGTTATTGAAGCAGACAATAAAGTGATAGGTACAGTGGGATCATACTGGGTTGATAAGTTCACTAACTGGCTTGAAACCGGAATTGTTATTTATGATCCATCTTACTGGAATGGAGGATACGGTTCTGAAGCTTATAGAGAATGGATCCATTTTCTATTTCGATCAACAAAGCTTCATCGACTTGGCATGTCTACCTGGTCTGGGAATGAACGGATGATCAAGGTGGCAGGGAAGGTTGGAATGAAAGAAGAAGCTAGAATAAGAGATGCAAGAATAGTAGAAGGTGTTTACTACGATGCCATCAAAATGGGGATGCTTCGAAGTGAATGGGAGCAACTTCGGTTTTAATTGTAAGGCGTTTTGTTTTTGAAGGACTTATGGCATGATAGAGGTAGCTTGCTATTAATCATTTGGGGGAAATTATGAAAAAACGATCTTATACACGTTTATTGAATGAAACGATCACAATTTATGAAGAAAGTGGTAGTTTAAAAGCTTATCAATTTATGAAAGAGCATGCGAAGAATGTGGAAGGCAATCAAGCGCAGCTCTACAATTTTCAATATGCTCTTGCAGCTGCATCTGACCTAAAAAAAGAAGCCCTTGGGATCATGGAGGAAGCCATTATTGATAAGGGATACTGGTATGCGTATGAGTATTTACAAGCGGATGAAGACTTGGATTCCCTCCGTGAGTTTGAAAAGTTTCAAGAATTGGTTCAGCTTTGTAAACAAAGAGAAGAAAAGGCGATGGAACAAGCAAAGCCAGCGTTAACGGTTTTAAATAACGAGGGTGAACAAGAACGTCCCGTTCTTATGGCTGTTCATGGAGATCAAGAGAATGCTGAAATGACCGCTGTAGCTTGGAACCGAACAGCAACGAAAAAGTATAAACTCGCCTTTCCTCAATCATCTCAAATCCAGTTTTCAGATGCTTATGAATGGGAAGACGCTGCTTTAGGGGTACAAGAAATACAGGACCATGTGAATTCCCTTTCCTCTAGAGAAAACTTGATTATTGGAGGTTTTTCAGCAGGATGTCACGTAGCACTTAGAGCGATTCTCGAGCAGCGTATACGTGTGGATGGTTTTATTTTCGTAGCACCATGGATTCCTAATATTGATGAATGGCGAGATACTATCGATTCTTTAAAGAATTCAAATATAAAGGCTTATATCATATGTGGTGAGGAAGATGATGACTGTCTTGAGGGGTCTAAAGCCTTATCCGAGTTGTTGGAAGCTCAAGAGGTTGCACATGAACTGAAAATTATTCAAGGTCTGGATCATGAATACCCGGAGGAGTTCAATGAATGGCTTCACCGAGCTCTGCAATTTATTAATAAAAGGGATTAGGGAAAGACCTTAGATAGAGCCAAGTTTCATTTATTCTAAGTCCGAATTCTTTTTGATCACAAAAGTTCAATCCTCTGGAAGGATGATCGCATGAGAGAACAAATTGGTGAGTGTACAAACTGTCAGAAATTAGTTTATTGCTTGAATGGTTTTCTCGATGGAGTTAGTTGGAATGGTCAGCTATACTGCTTTACTTGCTTTGAAAAACATGAAGGTCAGCCGCCGTCATAGTCTTGATCGATGTAGTGGGATCATACTTTATTCAATAGAAGATTCCTCAAACCTTTTCCAGAATGTGCATAAAGGGTTTCTTAAGTGTTATGACATAAGGGGGAGTCAAGTGAAACTAACGAAAGAGACACAATATATCAGAAGTGTCCGTTTAGAAAAAACTGAAGCCAATGAATTTCCGTTCTCACTACCTGCTGTACAAAGTCTACAGGATGAACTTATCTTTCACCCAAATGTTACGTATATTGTTGGTGAGAATGGAATGGGGAAATCAACGCTGCTAGAAGGGATAGCTGGGACACTAGGTATGAATCCTGAAGGTGGCACGAAGAATTTCAATTTTTCTAGCTATGATTCTCACTCAAATTTGCATCAGTATTTGAAATTAACAAGAGGAGTTCATAGACCAGATGATTCTTTTTTCTTTCGAGCCGAGACGTATTACAATTTAGCTACGAATATTGAAGCATTAGATCAAGAGGGATTTGGTCCGAAAATTATTGATTCTTTTGGAGGGAAATCACTTCATCAACAATCGCACGGAGAGTCTTTTTTTGCTACATTTATGTACCGATTTCAAGGAAGAGGGTTGTACATTTTAGATGAACCCGAAGCGGCGCTCTCACCGATTAGGCAGCTATCGATGTTAACGAGAATACATGAGCTTGTTCAAGAAGGTTCTCAACTAATTATATCGACACACTCACCAATTTTAATGGCATACCCTGAGGCAAGAATCCTACAGCTTAACGCCGATAGCATGAGTGACGTAACGTTAGAAGAAACTGATCATTTTGTGACGATGAAACAATTTTTTGAAGATAAAGATCGCCTGTTGCATCATTTGTTGAAGAATTAAGGGTAAAAGGTGTTCAAACGAAATAATTGAAAAATTAAATCGAAAAGTGCCCTCCAAACGCAAGCTTCATTTGGAAGGCACTTTAAATTTGTTTAGATTGTCTACCATAAATGGCGTTCTTTACTGAACAATTTGTACTTGTGCACTAGTGATCTTCGCATATGATTCGATTCGCCACATTTTTCCCGCTAATGACGACCATTGGAGAACCACCACCAGGATGGGTGCTTCCGCCAGCAAAGTAGATATTCGAGATATCCTTTGATTGATTGGAAGGTCTAAGAAAACTATTTTTTAAAGAATTCGAAGAAATGCCATAGAGTGCCCCTCTGAAAGCGTAGAAACGTTCTTTAATTTCTTCAGGTCCGATGACCTTCTCCGTGACAAGATGCTTTCTTATAGGTAATCCATGCTTCTCCAACTTATCATATATTTTCTCTTTATATTCCTCTAAGGAAATTTGGTTATTTTCGGACAGAGGAGGCGCATTTACTAGAATAAAGAGATTATCTCCATCAGGAGAAACAGAAGGGTCTGTTGCTGAAGAATTTGAAATATAGATCGTCGGATCGTCAGGCCATTCTCCCTTAAATAGCGTTTCAAACTCATGACTGTAATTTTGAGCAAAGTATACTTGATGATGTACGAGATTAGGAAGTCTTGTTGATAATCCAGCCATGATGACAAAAGCAGAGATGGAAGGAGATGATCTCTCAATTTTTATGTTAGGCATGGATGGCCGCTCTTTCTCATTAACTAATGCTGGATAGGCTTTTAATAAGTCTCCATTAATAATAACCTTATCTACGTCTAAACGATCAGAAGCCGTTTCAATTTGCTTCGCTTTTTTATTTTCAACATGTACTTGATTCACTTCAGTATTTAAATGAAAAGTGACACCTAGCTGTTTTGCCGCGGATTCTAGACTTTCAGCAAGTTTGGTGTTTCCCCCATTAACATAATAAACTCCCTGCACCATCTCAAGGTATCCGATCATCGCAAAAGTAGCTGGCGAGAGAAAGGGGGAGGAACCAATATATGTAGAATAGCGATTAAAAGCTTTTAATAAAAGAGGATGCTGAAAATAGCGTTCATGAAAGTGATTCATTTTCTCAAGCGGTCTCACTTTCATAACCGCACGAAACAATGTAGGAGACAAGTAATCATTCCACTTTGTAAACATCCTCGGAAAGAATGATGATTTGGATAAATGATAGAGTCGTTCAATTTCTTTGAGATATGCGAGATAATGATTCGCTGCAAATGAATCAAGCTTCTGTAGTTGTTCTATCATGAAAGATTCGTCTGTGCTCATCATAAAAGATTGACCATCATAGTCTACATTTCTTGTATGATGGTCGAGCTTCATCCACGTGAAATAATCCCTGGGGTTAAGGTTTGCTTCTTCAAATAAAGAATCAAAAATTTCAGGCATTGTCATTGTGTTTGGCCCGAAATCAAAGTGATGTGTCCCCAGGTTAACAGGCATCATTTTCCCACCTGCGTATTCATTTTTGTCATAAACGTGTACGTTGTATCCTTTGCTAGCTAGCTTAATTGAAGCAGAGAGCCCACCGAGTCCTGCCCCAATAACAGCAATTGTTTTCATGAGTATGTTCTTCCTTTCCAAACATAACCTTTCTGCCTTAAACCTGTGCGCATAGAATGAATCAACAGAGTCATAAACGCGACAGCACTAAGTGGCATGAGGAGCGATAACGTGACTCTTTGATTCGTTCTTAAGTCAATCCATGCTTTTTGAAGCACGATTAGGACATAGGGGTAAAAGAGTGCGACTATTAGTGAACCTGTTAATGCTGTATAAAGCCCTGCAAGTAATAAAATAAAAGGGGCGACATAGAAAATACCATAAAAAATAAAGAGGATCCATATTAGGTAACGAGAGCGCCCGAGACCTGGGAAAAGGTTTTTAGTGAAACCATTCCAGACTTCGCGATTTGTTTGATACATATAACAAGTGACCACATTTGTTATATTGGCAAGAATAACTCTTTGTCCTTTTTTCTTAAATGCTTTTGCTAAATCAATATCATCTAGGAGGGTCTCGCGAATCCCTTCATGACCACCAACGTGTTTGTATGATTCCGTATGAACCATTATAAAAGCCCCATGAGCAGCGGTGAAGGAGGGAAGGTTCGTCCAATTAGCTGGTGCTAATGGAAGATGGAAATGAACGACAAAATGCTGAAGTGGTACAAGAAGCTTTTCAAGAAACAAGCTTACAGGAAAAGCAGGAAACCCTGTTATCATGGAAGCCTTCCGCTTTTTCATTAATAAGAGGGCAGCTTGAACCGCATTTGGCGACAGTCTTAAATCTGCATCATTAAACAGTAGGTATTGTCCTTTAGCATGTTCACTTAGCTGGTGACAAGCATATACTTTCCCAGTCCAACCTTCAGGTAGGTCTTTACCACGAATTATCATAAATCGCGGATCATTTTTTGTTCCTTCATACAGTAAATTCAATGTTTGATCACTAGAGTGGTCGTCAAGTAGAAGAAATTCAATATTTTGATATGTGAGCTTTTTTAAGCTTTGAAGGAGTTCCCCTACGTTTCGTTCTTCATCACGAAGAGGGATAAGAATGGATACACGTCCATTCTCATCCCCCTGAATACTTCGATTTGATAGACGTGGCATGAAGAGTGAATTGATGATCGTCCACAAGACAAACGCTGTAAGAATGCTAATATAGATGAGCAACATTAGACGGTCACCTCTTCCACTTTAGCGTGTCCATTTTGCTTCGCTTTTTTCTTATAGGTAATTAGCAGAAGCAGTGTAGGAATCGATGTTACAAAGACCGCAAGCCAAAGTCCATCAAGTAGTGCAAGGAAAATAAACATACCCATGACCATACCAAATAACATAGCCATTCGATGCTTCCATATAATGAAAGAAGTCCTATTTGGAACCTTATTCCTCATATAGAGAGGATAGAGTAAGGCATGGAAGAAAAGGGATACCCAGAACCAGCCCGTGAAATTTTGGAAAGGAACGTTATAATAAACGCCGTTTCCGTCCCATCCCCAATAACCCTTCACTAAATAGGCGACGGGATCAATGATTAAGTCAATTAAAACGGCAATAAGGGAGCCTACAAGGGAGTAGACGATCCATCTTATGATTCCAGGATTTAGTATTTCGGTCATTTGAAGCGATAGCACATGGGTAACGGCGATCACCATAATCCAAGCAAAACCAATCCCTATTGGAACGTCAGCTAATTTAAACCCAAAATCACCGGAATAATCATATTTACCAAAGATTAAACCATAATGAACGCCTAAGCCCTCTGCGATCATGCTGAAAGCAAAGATAAAGGAGGCTGTTGAAAGCCCCCGCAAAGCCCCAAACGTACGTACAAAATAAAAGCTGCCTAATATTCCACAGAGTATAAGGAAGAAGGCATTTGCCCAGTTAAGAAACGATGGAAGTAGGTCGAAGCCAACAAGGATCAACCCACAGCAGTACCAAAAAATAAATAGTCGAAAGATTACGTTATCCCATTTCATCATGTTGCGAAGTCCCTTTCTTAGCCAGTTTGTTCATCTTTCAATTTCTGATCTTCAGCAATTAAATCTGCAGTTAACTGACCTGAAAGTGTAACCATTGGTACACCACCACCTGGATGTGTTGAACCGCCTACAAAGTACAGATTATCAATTAGTGAACTTCTAGATGGTATTTTAAAACCACCGTTTACTTTACGATCCGTTGCTACACCATAGATAGAGCCGCCGTTAGAACCATATAAATTCTTAATATCATCTGGAATGAACTGATATTCGAATTCAATTGATTCGCGAAGACCTGTCATACCCATTCGTTCTAATTTATCTAGGACGATTTCACGGTATCTACCGCGATGTTTCTCAAAGCTCTCACCAGGCTCTAATGGTGGAACATGTGTTAAGACAAAGAGATTTTCTTTTCCAGCCGGTGCCTGAGTAGGGTCAGATTTTGATGAGACACCAATATAGACCGTTGGATCGTCAGCAGGGACCCCTTCATCAAATATTTGTTTGAATTCTAACTCGGGATCTTTCGAGAAGAAAAAGTTGTGGTGTTGAAGGTGATCAAACGTCTTATTTACACCAAGTAACAACACAAGGCCTGAAACGGTAGGAGTATATTTTTTCAATTCATCTTTCACTTTTTCAGCACCAGGCTCTCCTCTAAGAAGCGTCTCGTGGGCAGGGATGCCTTCAAGATTACTAACGATTAAGTCTGCCTCCATCATCGTCCCATTCGCAAGTTTTACACCAGCTGCTTTTTTGTTCACTGTGAGAATCTCAGCGACCTCTGTATTGACTTGTACGTCCACACCTAGCTCATCAAGTAGCTTAAGCATTCCTTCTGCTATGTTATACATACCGCCTTCAACATAATAAATACCAAGGCCAAGCTGCACATAAACAAGTTGTGAAAGAATGGCAGGGGAATGATAAGGTGATGAGCCAATATACATAATAAAGAAGTTAAAGAGCTGCTGAAGATGTTTATCATCCAGATATTTTTCCGTTGCCTGATTCATTGATTTCATAGGGTTCATTGTGAGAAGATCTTTAAATGAATGCAGTTTTTGCAAATCTTGAATGCCTGACAAGCTTTTTTTGTAAAAGCTTTTTAAGCTTAAATCGAACATCGTTTTGCAATAATCTAAATAGGAGAGGAAGTTGGAATAATCTTTCTCTGAGCGCTTATGTACTTCAGATAACATAACAGCTATATCACTTGTTACATCAATCTGGGCGCCATCTTCGAAGAAAGTTCTCCATTGAGGTTCAATCCGTTTAATGGTCATATAATCGTTTACATTTCGGTTTGCGCTTTTGAATAGTTTCTCAAGGACCCAAGGCATTGTTAGAATGGAAGGACCCGTATCGAATTTAAACCCCTGGCCAGAACGTTTGTTTAATTTGCCGCCAGCGCGCTCATTTTTTTCCAGTACGGTAACTTGATGTCCATCGGCTGCCAGACGAATAGCTGCCGAAAGACCTCCTAGTCCAGCACCAATAACGATTGTTTTTTTGCTCATTCCATCTCCTCCTTCATCGAATTAACTTCAAGCGTCGACATTTATACACTGTAATTGTATAGTGTGGGTATAACCTTTGTAAAGGAATCATAACGCTGTTACAGTGTATAATAGGTTTTCCTGACATAATAATTACCTAATCTTGGATATGTTAAACAATTTTGAAACGAGGAATGTGTATGCAGGTCATCCACTTATCGATCGTAGGGTTAATCTTAGTGAATATTTTTGCCTGGCTGATCATTCATGTTTCTATCTCTTATATTTGCCTTCGGTTGCCAGATTCCTTTTATGAATCTAAAAAATCAATGTTACAAAATAAGAAATGGGAACTGAAAGTGTATGATCGTATCCAGATAAGGAAGTGGAAAACAATACTACCTGATGGGGGAGATGTGTTTAAAGGAGGATTTCGGAAGAAAGAACTCAAAACGCTCACTTCTTCTTATATAAGGAAATTTATCTTAGAGACAAGACGTGCAGAGGTGACCCATTGGCTTCTCATACCACCTTCATTCTTGTTTTTCTTATGGAATCCTTTGAGTATTGGTTTAGTAATGGTTGGGTATTCTTTAATAGTTAATCTTCCATTTATTCTTATACAAAGGTACAATCGACTCAGGTTAAAACCATTATTACATCGACAGTTGAAAAAAGAGCAGCGCAGGGGGAATTCCATTGGAACACTTGGGGTTTGATCAAACCGAAAAAAGAAAGAACGAACATATTGATATTTGTCTAACGGAAGACGTGGAAGGACAGGGACTTACGACGGGGTTAGAAAAATATCGTTTTAAGCATAATCCACTACCAGAAATTGATTATAATGAAGTCGATATCTCCACTCAATTTCTTAATAAGAAATTGAAGACGCCATTTCTGATCAGCTCAATGACAGGCGGTACAGAGCGATCTTGGGAGATTAATAAACGTCTTGCCAAAGCTGCTGAAGCACATGGTTGGGCGCTTGGTGTAGGCTCAATGCGTGCCGCTATTCAAGAATCGAAATCCGCTTATTCATTTGACGTAAGAAAACATGCACCAACCATTCCTATACTAGCCAATATTGGAGCTGTTCAACTCAATTATGGTTTTACAGTAGAAGAGTGTAAGAGAGCGATTGACTTCATTCAAGCTGATGCGCTTCTGCTTCATTTAAATCCATTACAAGAAGTATTCCAACCTGAGGGTGATACAAATTTCCAAGATTTAATCGATAAAATTCGAGAAGTAGCAAAAGCGATCCCTGTTCCACTCGGTATTAAAGAGGTTGGCATGGGAATCGATGCGAAGAGTGCTCAGCGTCTTATAAGTGCAGGTGCCAGTTTTATTGATGTTGCTGGAGCGGGTGGAACATCCTGGATTCAAGTTGAAAGTTTTCGTTCCCATCAAACATTAAGACAACAAGCTGCCGAAGCTTTTCAAGATTGGGGTAACCCGACAGCTGATTGTATTATTGATGTAAGGAAACAGCATCCCGATGTCCCGATGGTTGCAAGTGGCGGACTAAAAAATGGTGTGGATGCAGCTAAAGCTATTGCTCTCGGGGCGGATGTGTCCGGATTTGGTAGGGCATTACTTGAAAATGCAGTAGATGATAGTGAAGAAGCGCTATCAGATCAATTAAAGCGAATTGAGTTCGAATTACGAACAGCTATGTTTGGAATTGGAGCTGCATCGATCAATAGATTAAAATACAATAGCGCATTAAAAAAGAAATAGCCAGAGCACTGAGCTCTGGCTTTTTTGTATGAATAAGTTAAGGAACGATGTTCAATTTGTCTTATTTAAACCATATGGCACCAATGACTTCGAGCAACTCCACTTGCTCAGACGAATGAGGAATCAACATTATCGGTTCCCGTAGTATAGGTCGTTCTCTAGAGAGCAAACTAGAGCTTAAGGAGGGCGACGCTAATGGCCTGGTTATCCATTTTTCCGTTTATCGTTGTCATTATCATTGCGATGAAAACAAAACTAGTGATCCCCGGATTAACGGCGGGTTTGCTAACAGCATCATTTATATACAAACCTGGATTGATCATTGGTTTACAACAGTTCTATGAATTTATTATGACTGGTTTGAAAGATGAAAATAATGTTAAAATCGTCCTTTTTCTATATATGTTTACGGGCTTAATCGGATTGATGAAATATACTGGTGGGATAAAAGGATTTGTTCAAGTTGCCTCATCCAAAATCAACTCAAAAAAAGGAGCGTTATTTCTGACGTGGGTGTCAACGCTAGGAACATTTAGTGCTCCTAGTTTCCGCATTGTAACGGTAGCCCCAATCATGAAAGCTCTTTTAAATAAAGTGAAAATTACTCCTCAGGAGCTTGGATTTGTGATAGAAACGACAGCAACTCCAGTTATTGTCTTAATGCCAATTGCTACCGCTTTTGTCGGCTATATGTCATCTGTTGTGCAGCTTTCACTAAAAGCAGAAGGCATTGAAGGAGATGGCTATCGTTACTTTCTTCAAAGTATCCCTTACAACTTTTTTTCGATTAGTATTTTATTGATTGGCTTTTATTTGAGTTTTTTCCATCATCGAAAAACGCCAGCTACAGACGCAGGTAATGTGGAAAAAAAGCTTGATGATCAATGGGAAGATTGTCATCCAGCTGTGGCGAAGGATCTTCCTACGAAACCGATGAATTTATTAATACCTCTTGGAGGAGTAATTCTCCTAACACTTCTTCTTACATATTGGAGTGGTTATAAGAAGGGGTTTACTTCTTTAATCAAGGCGTTTATTGAGGCAGATGTCCTCGACGCGATGGTCTTTGCACTTCTCACTACAGTACTCTTAACGTTCATTTTCTATTTATTTCAGCGTTTTTCTTTAAAGGACCTTGTTACTTATTTTATCGAAGGTGGTAACGAGATGATGCCGGTCATCGTCTTGCTTACTGTCGTTTGGGGCTTAGCAGCTTCAACAGAAGCTCTTGGCTTCTCGTCTTTTGTTACCTCAAACCTTGATTGGATTCCTACTTTATTTGTACCACCAGTCTTATTTCTCGTTGGGGCGTTTATTTCATACTTTATTGGCTCATCATGGGGCACATGGGGAATTTTAATGCCGCTCGGTATTTCATTAGGGTATTCTACAGGAGCAGATCTACCTGTTGTCATTGGAGCCGTGTTTGCGAGTGGGACATTTGGCGCTTTTGCTTCTCCGCTAAGTGACAATACGAATACAGTTGCGAGGATCTTGCAGTTGAATCCTATGACATATGCGAAATTTAAGCTTGGCCCAGCTTTATTAGCGGCGGGATTAGCAGCAGCTGGCTACTTTGTTATCTCTTTTGTAATATAATTATTTTTATGAGTACTTTTGTATTGACATCCGTTTTAAAACCATTTATTATTGGGACTAACTTAATAATCCTTTGTTTAAAGGATCTTCTTATTCAGAGAGGTGGAGGGACTGGCCCTTAGATACCTCGGCAACGGACCTATGAACTTATGTTCAATTGGAACCGTGCTAATTCCTGCGACGAAAGTCGAAAAATGAGAAGAGGCTCGGTCTATCCAAACCCTCTTCTGTTCGAGCAGATGAGGGTTTTTTTATGCACCCTCATTTGGAAATATGTTTTAGTAGAGGGAGCGACTGATATTGCATACACTATTGGATAACGAAGCAAGAAAACAACAGCTTATTAAGACCCTTCTCTCACAAGGGATATATAAGAAGGGTGAAAAGCAACTTTATATGTTATCACTAAATGAATTAGAAAACATATATGCTCGATCAAATAAAACCATACAGAGAAAAGGAAACGGAGTGGTCATAGTGGAACAAGCAACATTTGCAGCAGGGTGCTTTTGGGGAGTAGAAGCGCTATTTCAACAATTGAACGGTGTTATTTCAACTTCAGCAGGGTTTACAGGAGGAGAGACGATTAATCCAACTTATGAAGATGTTTATTCTGAATTAACAGGCCATGCCGAATCCGTACAAGTTGAATATGATCCTTCTCTCATTTCTTATGAAGAACTTGTAGAGGTTTTCTTCGAAAATCATAATCCAACCTCCTTAAACAAACGGGGAGAAGATGTCGGAACACGCTATCGCTCAGCGATCTTTTACCACTCAAATGAGCAGGCAGAAATAGCATTATTTGCGAAAGAAAAACTTGAGCGATCTGGACGCTTCAAAAAACCAGTTGTGACGCAAATTATACCAATCACTTCATTCTATCGTGCAGATGAGTATCATCAAAGCTATCTTGCTAAGCGTGGACAGTCTTCTTGCAAAATTTCATAATAGAAAAAAGGCCTTCTCTCATTGTCATGAGGGAAGGCCTTTTTTAGTTAATCACCTTGATTGACACCTATTTGATCAATAAAGACTTTTCCTTTCTCTGATGCATTAAATTCGAATGTAAGAGCATTCATCTTCTTCGGATTAAAGGCATTGTTTGCTTCTAAGAATCGCTGCATCGGAATATTAAAGGTTTGGAGAACCGGTTCAGTAGGTTCACCATAACGTCCTTCTTCGAAGTATTTTGTTTTTGTGTGTTGAATAGGAAGAACACCTTGCAACTGCATGACGTCACTCAGCTTAACACTAGCGGATGCTCCGTTATCTGAACTAGCCGTGATTGTGAAATCAACAGGTTGCTGGTCAGATGGATCTGAAAGGTTTGCTGCTGTGAATGTTAATGAACTGTTCATTGTATAAGCAAATGGATCCTGAAGGGCTTTCTTGAAATTTAATTTGTATGCGCCGTTCTTTGAATAGGAATGATCCCATTTCAAAAAGACCCCATGAGTACCTCTTTCTTTATCGCGTCGAAATTCAAGCTCTCCTTCATACCATTGCAGCAAGCTATTAGTCTCTATGGTGATATAGGGAGATGTCGCTGTTGTGACATCAACGTCCTCTTCAAAGGTGCTATAGATATGATACGAAGGATCTTCATATTTACTAATGTATGTTGTATCAGGTAGCCATTCGAGAGCATAGCGATAATCCTCAAACATCGGTTGATAGGACTCATTTTGATGAAGCGTCGCCTCAAGAAAGCCAGCAACATATGTGCGGGCTATTTGTCGTTGTTCAGTGCCTTTAAGAAGAGGCTCTTTATTTAATAAAAGCGTGAAAGGGAAATACGTATCGTTTTCTCCCCACGTTGTGTTAAATTGTCCGTGATTGGCGCGATCAATATAAAGGGCTGCTTTCATAGCTTCTTTACTGCCAGTTAAATCAATCCCATTATACTGTCGGTCGCCTTCGAATTCCGATAAATCACTATCATAAGAACCTTGAAGTAATAAATAATTGACATCATCCACTTCGATTTTTCGATCTGAAAGTGTTTGATAATCCGTCGGTGCAAGTGCGATAACAGATTCAATATTATAATGGGAATCAAAAGTCATGTTCCCGTTATTTGGGTAACGATCAAGGTCATTGAATTTTGCTGCTAAAATGGCAGCTTGACCACCGCGAGAATGACCTATTAAAGCAATTTGATCCATCTTCACTTTGTTGAATAATGGATTATCTTTTTGAGAAGATAATTTCTCCATTTCTTCAATATGTTTAAGCAGCAACCAGGCGCGTCCATTAATGTCTCCTGCGAGGCCACCAGACCATGTTGAATTGAAGAAGTTCTCATCTACTGATACTGTTAAAAAGCCACGACTAGCGAGTAACTCACCTAAATAATTGTAGCCTTCATCTGAGAAGTCCTCCATCTTATGGTTTCCATGGACAATAAGGACAAGAGGAAAAGAACCATTTCCTTTAGGCACCCATACACGTCCATTAAGTGGCACATTGGTGTCTTTAAAGCCCCAGAACCACTCGCGTTCTTTGGACCATTCTCCAATCATACTTGAAGCGTTAACTGACATCGTTTGAATATCTACTTGCTCCCCAAATTCAGGACGTTGCTTATCCTTTCCACTTCCATATGTATAAGTAGTTACATCAAATGAGCCGTATTCTGAAGGGTTATCACTAACAGGTGAGAGCGGCTCTACATTAATAGAGAGACGATCATTCATTAAACCAGGTGTGAATAACCAGTATGAAAAAGCTGACGTTGCTAAAACACCAAACAGTAGCATGATCATAGACATTGGCTTTTTGATGCCTTTAGAAAGAGGGTATCCGAACATAGCGCCAAGGATGATACCGACTGCAATTAAGAGATAGGAGAGCGGAAGGATGTTCTCTAATTGACGAAATTGATCTAATGTATAAATGGTTATAGCAAGCGAGACTCCAATACTTGCAATGAGAAGAGAGGGTAATCTTTTGAAATGCTCTATGAACCATGTACCAATCTTAACGGTGAGCAGTGTACTGACAACTGCAATTAATAGGAAAAGAATAACGTCCATTATTTGACCCAGTCCAGTATGAAAATCAAACCCAATCGAAAAGATTAGCAGCATTGTCATAAAAAGAGCGCCGTAAGAAGCTCCTTTCCATATGGTTTTAAAGAAGGATTGTAATGGTTGAGTAAAAGAAATCAATAAATGCTTTAATTTATTTCGTTTGTGTGTATTTTTACGCGTTTTTTCAAATTCAGGTTCGTGTTCCACGCTAATCCTCCATTTCTTATCCTGCTGCTTTCATTATAGCAAATAGGAAATAAGGAAGAATGCTAAATCTAAGAATGCCTCAATTGAATAAGTAGTGGCTCGATGACTCTAGCACAGATTTCGTTCATTTAATTGTAAAAATAATCGCTGCGTAGTATTTGCTTCTCCTTTGTATAAGTCGTACAATAGGAATTAAGAATTAATGTGAAATATTTCACAAACGTATGTTTGTTGTGAAACTAAAGGTGGGGGATCAGGTGAAGAACGAACTTAAAGCGTATGCTTCAGGTTTTAAAATCACACACTTGTTTATGATTTTAGGTGCTCTTATGATTGGCGCATCCATTATTGTACAGGCTTTTCTTACAGTAGAAATAGTGAATCGGGTATTTATTGAAAAACTAGCATATTCAGACATTTCATCGTATCTCATTGGCTTACTGATTGTCATGGCGCTACGCCCTTGCGTATCTTATTTAATGGGAAAAGCAGGCGTTAACATGGCCGCTATTGTAAAACAAAGAATAAGAGAAGCGCTTTTGAATAAATTTTCTCGAGACGCACTTCTAACGTCTTACCAGGGTCAATCTGGACAGAAAGTGAGCGTTTTACTAGATGCGGTGGATGAGATTGATTCCTATTATAGTCAATACATTCCACAAGTGTTTAAAACGGCGGTTATTCCTTTTTTTATTCTAATCGCAGTTTCAACTCAGCATATTGAAACAGGGCTAATAATGATCGTGACGGCTCCATTCATTCCACTCTTTTATATTATTATCGGCATTCGTACTCAGAAAAAATCCGAGGAGAAGCTAGAGCAGATGACCGTTTTTTCTGGTCGCTTTCTTGATACAATTCAGGGTTTGACTACGTTGAACTTGTTTCGTCAATCGAAGAAATATCGCTCGATTATGGAAGAAAGCAGCTTGAATTATCGAGATGCAACGCTCGAAGTTCTTAAGGTTGCGTTTGTTTCATCCCTTATGCTTGAGCTTATTTCAATGTTAAGCATTGGGATTATCGCTCTTGAGATTGGTCTTCGTCTCATTGTGTTTAATAGCATGTCTTTTGCTACAGCCTTTTTCCTTCTTATGCTTGCTCCTGAGTTCTATCTTTCCCTAAAGGAACTAGGCAGTGCTTTTCATACTGGTAGAGGTAGCATGAGTGCAATGAAAAAGGTAAGTGAAGAACTTCATCGTGAAAGTGACGAAATGAAATGGGGAGATCGATTACTTGAAACGAAGGAGAGGCCACCACTGTTGGCGTTTAAGAACGTTTCATATCGCTATCAGGAGAGTGGATTTGGGTTATCCTCTATTGATCTAACTATTAAACCTTATAGCAATACGGCCGTGATTGGTCGGAGTGGATCTGGAAAATCGACGCTTTTGAATTTGCTTGGTGGATTGCTTCCACCTCAAGAAGGTGCCATTACCGCCGACGAAATTCCCCTAACAAGTTTAGAAGAAGAAAGCTGGTTTTCAAAGATAGGCTTTATATCACAAAACCCGTATTTGTTTACTGGAACGATCGCTGAAAATATCGCGATTGGATCAAAAAGTAGGGATAAAATACAAATCGAAGCGGCGGCTGAGAAAGCTGGTATTTCTTCGTTTATTGCTTCTCTTGAAAATGGTTATGAGACGGTTATTGGTGAATCCGGAAGAGGGATATCTGGAGGAGGGAAGCAGAGAATTGCGCTTGCTCGAGCATTTATAAAACAACCAGAGATTATTTTATTTGATGAACCAACAACGGGACTTGATTTATATACAGAAAAAGTTCTTCATACTTCGATCAAAGAACTATCAAAAAACGCAACAATGATTACTGTAGCACACCGTATCCATACAATACGAAATGCCGATCATATTATACTCCTTGATAAGGGAAACTTGATCGCGGAAGGAACCGATGAATCGCTTTACGCTTCAAGTGAGTTGTATCGTGATATGGTTGATACGCAGAAGGCGGAGGTCACTTTATGAGAGAGCTAGCATTTGTATGGCGTGAGATGCTGACAGAAAAACGGGATATCCTCCTCTCAATATTATTTGGTTTTATTGCGGGAATAACAGCTGTTGCCTTGTTTGCTTCTAGCGGCTATTTAATTTCGAAGGCAGCCTTATCGTTACCTGTGTTTGCATTAGCGATTTTAACAGCTGTTGTGAAATTTTTTGGACTTGCCCGCGCAGCTGGACGCTACTTTGAAAGGATATATTCTCATCGCGCGACGTTTTCCATTTTAAGCAACATGCGCGTCTCCTTTTATAAAAAGCTTGAGCCAATAGCGGCAGGGTTGTCACAGAGATATCGCAGTGGAGATCTGCTAGGTAGAATTGTAGGAGATATTGATCGACTGCAGCATTTTTACCTTCGCGTTTTTTATCCACCTATTGTTTTTATTCTCATATTCCTTGTTACGATTTGGTTTACGCTATTCTATTCTTTCGAAATTGCACTTCTAATGTTACTTGGAGTAATTTTTACAGGGATTGTGATTCCGGGTTACTTTGCGTGGAGTATTCGAAAAAAGGATCGAAAGGTTCGTTCAAGTAGAGGAGAATTTGCTGCTGATTCAGCTGAGTTTTTCGCTGGTTATCGTGATTTGAAAATCATGAATGAGGTTGAAGGAAAGAAAAGCGATCTTAGAACAAAATCCAACGACTATGGGATTGCTCAAAGCAAAGAAGGAAAAGCAGAAGTGCTTCATCAAGCCGTTAATTCATTTGTGTCTTTATTTGTAACCTGGAGTGTTATTGGGATCGGTTCATATCTTGTTACAACGGGAGAACTAGATGGCGTGTTTCTCGCCATGCTTGTCCTGATCTCTTTAACGTCCTTTGAGAACGCAGTGCCATTGGCTATCATGCCTGCTTATTTGCAAGATAGCATAGTAGCTTCGAAAAGACTGTCATCTGTAGAAGGGAAGCCAAGGGTGGAAGAGAAAGAAAAGGTGGATCTTCCTAATGAGAAAGCTTTTTCTTTGTCGGCAAGAAATGTCACTTTTTCTTATCCAAATGAAATACGAAAGTCATTAACTAATGTAACGGTTCATATTCCAGCAGGAGGAAAAACGGCTATTGTTGGACCAAGTGGTTCTGGAAAATCGACTCTTTTACAACTTTTCTTAAAGTTCTTTGAGGGAAGTGGCGCATTAGAGATGAATGATCGTTCCATTCAATCGCTTTCCGAAGAGAATATCTGGAGCAAGACGAATGTCGTCCTGCAACAAAATCATTTCTTTTCAGGTACGATTCGTGATAATTTGCTTCTAGCCGGAGAGTCATTATCCGATGAAAAGTTAATGGAAAGTCTTCAAGCTGTCCAGCTAGAACATTTTTCTCTCGATTATAGCGTGCACGAAAAAGGATCGAACCTTTCTGGTGGTGAGCAACAGCGCCTCGCTATCGCCCGTTCCTTCTTAAAGGGTAAACGAGTCTGGTTATTAGATGAACCGACTTCCTCAGTCGACCTTCTTACTGAAAGGTCAATTCTCAAGCATCTTTTTGAACAAGCGAAAGAAGATACGCTTCTACTGGTCAGTCATCGTTTAAACAATCTTGAACAAATGGATCAAATTATCGTAATGGATTCAGGGCAAATCGTAGAAAGTGGTACGTATAAAGAATTGATGAAAATAAAGGGCTATTTCTATCAAATGAGAGAAATTGAGAAAAGTGTCCTTCTTTAATATTGATGGAGTCTCATCTTCCAATCGCTTACTGAAGGAAAATAGCGATTGGAA
Source organism: Pseudalkalibacillus sp. NRS-1564 (assembly GCF_050467905.1). Classification (NCBI taxonomy): domain Bacteria; kingdom Bacillati; phylum Bacillota; class Bacilli; order Caryophanales; family Fictibacillaceae; genus Pseudalkalibacillus; species Pseudalkalibacillus sp. NRS-1564. Next base: position 35,723 of record NZ_JBITPM010000040.1, read on the forward strand.
GTTTTTTTGTTGACTTTTTTAATGGACATGTTGATTTGTGAATCAATAGAGAATCGACCTTAGAACTAATGCTATGACAAAAAGAAGGGGGAAGTCTTCTTTATATGGAATTTTATAGGGATGATCTGAAAAGGAGGGGGTTTATTGTTAAACAACGTGAGTGTGTAACCGTGAAAGTACCTAATATGAAACAAGCGCTAGCCTTTTGTACGAAAGTTTTGAATTTCGAGGTATCAAAAGAGGGTGGCCCTAAAATTGTGAGCCTTGTTCATGAAAACATACCAATTGTTATAGAAGAGGAAGCGGTTCAATCTGATAATAAAAACGTGCTGCTCGGAATTCCATCTACTAGCATTCGTCAGGATCCTTTTGATCCAAGCGCCTTAGCGATAGTTGAATATAGTTAGGATCGTTAAAACACCTACTACCATATACGATCACATGTACGATATACTAATAGCTAGCGTATTTTTTTGAGAGAGGAATGTTACCTTTGGCAGCTGTTTGTATTATCGCCGAAAAGCCAGATCAGGGAACGCGTCTTGCCGCCCTTTATCCAACCGAAAAAAAACAAGGATATCTCTATATTAAACCTAATCCTGATTTTCCTGATGGAGCCTATATGACTTGGGCTGTAGGACACTTGTGTGAACTCGTTCCACCTGAAACATACGAATCTTCATGGAAGAAGTGGTCTCTTCAAACCCTTCCGATGATTCCGACACAATTTCAATATCAGGTAACGAAAGGAAAATGGAAACAATTTAATGTCATTAAAGAACTCGTTAACAAAAAAGAAGTAGGATCTATTATTCACGCGGGTGATGCTGGGAGAGAGGGTGAACTCATCGTCCGTACGATTTTGAATCAGGCTCGTTGCAAGAAACCAATGAAGCGACTTTGGATTTCTTCACTAACAGAACGTGCAGTAAAAGAAGGATTTCAATCACTGTTAGAAGAAACAGAAACGCGTAATCTTTATTACGAGGCTTATGCAAGATCTTGTGCAGATTGGGTCGTAGGAATTAACGCCTCACGCGTGTATACACTTCTTTTTAAACAAAAAGGGTTACAGGATGTTTTTTCTGCAGGAAGGGTTCAAACGCCTACACTAGCATTAGTCGTTCAACGAGAGAAAGAGATTGCGAACTTTAATTCAGAGCCGTTTTGGGAAGTGAAGGGCACATTTGATTACAATGGAAAAATGATTGTTGGAAAATGGATCAATGAAGATCAAACGAGACTTGAGTCGCCCGAAATGGCCCAAGCCATTGCTCAATTTTGTGAAAATAAGGACTGTTTAGCGAGTGAGGTTAAGAAAGAACGGAAGCAGTACAAAGCTCCCTTCTTGTATCAACTATCATCTCTTCAGTCTACTGCCAACAAGCGCTATAAATTTTCACCGAAAAAAACGTTGGATATTGCTCAGAAGCTTTACACAAAGGGGAACATTTCGTATCCAAGAAGTGATTCTAGTTTTGTCACCAAGGATGAAGCGGCAGAATTCCCTTCGATTTTATCAAAGCTTCAGAAGCAGCGAGCTTATCAAGAGTATTTTCCACTAAAACGTGACTCGCTCTTAACGGACAAGCGATTTGTGAATGCTGCGAAAGTAAGTGATCACTATGCGATCATTCCAACAGAACAGGTGCCAAACCTGGATAAATTATCAGGTGATGAAGCTAAAATATATGATTTAATCGCACGAAGTTTACTAGCGGCGCACGAAGAGGCATCGATTGTCGATTATACAACTGTGCTCACCCTCGTTGATAATAGAGCCCTATTCCAATCAAAAGGACAGGTGCGAATTCAGGAAGGATGGCAACGAATTATCCCATCGAGTCAGAAGGATGAAGAGTTACCACCTATTGAAAAGAACGAACAAGGTAAAGTTGTATCTGTAGAAGTAACAGAAGGCAAAACACAGCCGCCAAAACGATTTACTGAAGGACAGCTTATTACAATGATGAAGACGGCCGGTAAGCATCTAGATGATGAATCTCTTGAGAAGATCTTGAAAGACACAGAAGGACTTGGGACTGAAGCGACTAGAGCGGGCATCATCACAATGCTCAAAGATCGCAAATACATCGATGTTGTAAAAAACCAGGTATATGCAACGGAAAAAGGCATGTTATTGATCGATTCGATCGGAAATGCCGTTCTTTCAAGTCCTGAAATGACAGCGAAATGGGAGCAGCGGCTAAAACAAATTGGAAGTGGCGAGGCTTCTCCACAAGCGTTCATGGAATCTGTGAAGAAACTTGCAGCGAAGCTAACCTCCGATGCAGTTGAATCTTCTGCATCATGGGATTTAAAAGATATTAAGATAGAAGCACAGCCATCCAAAAAATCACTAGGAAAAAAGGTTGGCACATGCCCACTTTGCGGTTCTGACGTACTGGATAAGGGGAAATTATTTGGGTGTAGTAGTTATGCTAAAACAAGTTGCCCGTTTACAATCTCCAAACGAATTCTTGGTAAACCTATTTCGCAAACGAACGCTAAAAAAATTCTAACTGAAGGAAAATCCAATGTAATCAAAGGGCTGAAAAGTAAAAAAGGGACGTTTAATGCCGCGCTTGTATGGAGTCCGGATGAGAAAAAACTAACATTTGAATTTGAAAAGAAGTAATTTTAAGCATGCCTTTCATAGGGGCATGCTTTTTTTGAACTAATTTTCTCACCTAACACACTCTTTATCAGGATGATAAACAAGTTGCGCTTGTTAATACGTTGTGACAAATTCATAAATTTGAAAAAATAATAAAAAACCTGTTGTATATATATACTTATATATGTATAATCATTCAATAAGCAATGAAAGAGGGAGTGGAAATAGTGAAAGCAAGTATAGTCGGTGCTAGCGGATATAGCGGCCTTGAATTAATTCGCTTATTGCTTAGTCACCCTGAAGTAGAAATTAATACAATTGTATCTCCATCTAACGCAGGAACAAATGTCCATGATGTTTTCCCACATCTCACGAATATACAAGTAAGTCAGTTTGAAGCACTTGATGCAGAGAAGCTTGCTTCCGAGTCAGATGTTATCTTCTTCGCAACACCAGCTGGCGTGAGCAGTCAATCTGTTCCTTCACTACTAAATACGGGTGTTCCAATGATCGATTTATCCGGAGACTTCCGATTAAAGAGTGGAGATTTATACGAAAAATGGTATAACCATTCATCTCCACCAGAAGGAGCTTTAACAGAAGCGGTATATGGATTATCGGAATACTATTCAGAAGACATCAAATCCGCAAACTTAATTGCCAATCCTGGATGCTATCCGACGGCAACGCTACTAGGTATTCTTCCAATCATTCAAAAAGGATGGGCTGATCCATCGTCTTTAATCATCGATGGAAAGTCGGGCCTTTCAGGTGCAGGACGTAAAACGAGTCTTACAGCCCATTACTCTGAAGTTAATGAAAATGTATCAGCATACAAACTTGGCAAACATCAGCATATCCCTGAAATAGAACAAGTCATATCGAATCAAATCGGCGAAAATGTAAATGTATCGTTCTCTACTCACCTCGTCCCGCTTACAAGAGGGATGATGTGCAGCATGTATGTCAATCTATCTCATGATCGATCCGAAGCAGAAGTGATTGATCTTTACCAATCAATCTATGAGGATCATCCATTTATCCGCGTGATGCCTGAAGGGAAATGCCCCTCAACAAAAGGTGTTTCCGGTTCTAACTACTGTGATATTGGTCTTTCTGTAGATCCGAGAACAAATCGCTTAACGATCATCTCGGTGATTGACAATTTGATGAAAGGCGCCGCTGGTCAAGCGGTACAGAATATGAATCTACGATTTGGTTATCCTGAGACAGCAGGTCTTAGTTTATCTCCAGTATTTCCATAAATCTACTAAACGAAAGGGTTGAATGCTTTGGCAACATCGACTGTAAGTGAGGAACTTTTTTCAATCGTAAAAGATGGCACAGTTACTTCTCCTAAAGGATTTGAAGCTGGTGGGTTTCATGCAGGTTTAAAACGAAAGCGTAAAGATCTTGGCTGGATTAAATCGGTTGTACCAGCGAATGCTGCAGGAGTGTTTACAATGAATACTTTCCAGGCACCGCCATTAAAAGTGACAAAAGAAAGTTTAGTAGATGGAAAACTTCAAGGCCTAGTTGTTAATTCGGGAAACGCCAATGCGTTTACAGGAAAGAAAGGCCTTGAGGACGCATATGAAATGCGTAAACAATTCGCAACTGTGATGGGTCTAAAAGAAACGGAAACGGCTGTTACTTCGACGGGGGTCATTGGGGAGTATTTGCCCATGGAAGCCATTATCAAAGGGATTCATCACATTCCAAACTATGCAGAAAAAACGAGTGGCACCGATTTTGCTGAAGCGATCGTTACGACAGATACAATGACAAAACAGGTAGCCGTAACGTGTCAGATTGATGGAAAAGACATCACCATTGGTGGTGCTGCAAAGGGATCAGGAATGATCAAGCCAAACATGGCCACGATGCTGGCTTTTGTAACGACCGATGCAGAAGTAGAAAATAACGCTCTTCAGTCCGCATTAAGCTCTGTGACTGACACGACTTATAACATGATCACAGTTGACGGTGAAACGAGTACAAATGATATGGTCCTTCTTCTAGCGAATGGTCAGGCGGAGAATGAAGAATTATCAGAAAGTCATCCTGAGTGGCAAACGTTCTTAAGTTCACTAGAGTATGTTTGTCAACAGTTAGCGAAATTGATCGCTAAAGATGGCGAAGGGGCTACAAAACTCGTTGAAGTTCACGTAAAAGGTGCGAAAACCGAAAACGGGGCGAAAGCCATTGCCAAATCTGTTGTAGGTTCTAGTTTAGTAAAAACAGCTATTTATGGAACCGATGCAAACTGGGGACGAATTGTTTGTGCGATTGGGTACAGTGGTGAATCTGTCCAAGAGGATTCTCTTTCCATATCACTTGGACCCATTAAAGTAGTGGATTATGGTATTACAACGGAATTTAGTGAGGAAGAGGCAAAAACCTATTTAGAAAACGAGAACATTCATATCTATATTGATTTGCATAACGGAAATGAAGAAGCAACAGCATGGGGGTGTGACCTTTCTTATGACTATGTCAGAATCAATGCCTCCTACAGAACATAATCAAAAGTATTTTGTTATTAAATGTGGTGGAAGTATATTAAATCAGCTTCCAGACTCATTTTACCTTGACCTAGTAGCTATGAAAAAACAAGGATATCATCCCGTACTCGTTCATGGTGGAGGCCCTGAAATCTCAAGGATGCTTGATAAGCTATCAATTCAGACAACATTTGTCGATGGACTACGTGTCACAACGGATGAGATGGTCGATACAGTTGAAATGGTACTGAGCGGTAAGGTGAATAAGCAGCTCGTGAGGAAGATCCACCATGCAGGAGCGAAAGCCATTGGCATTAGTGGCGTAGACGGAAAGCTGTTTACATGCAAACAGTCTAATGAATCACTCGGCCGTGTTGGGGAAGTCATCCATGTAGATAAATCACTAATTGAACAACTCTCTCAAGCTGGGTACATACCTATTATCTCACCAATCAGTACGGATGAATCTTTCGAACCTCTTAATATTAATGGGGATGAAGCCGCATCAGCTGTCGCTCAGGCGCTGCATGCAGATATTTGTCTCGTTAGCGATACGCCAGGTGTGTATGAAGAAATTGATGGGCAAAAAGTTATTTTCAGCACACTAGATGATCCAAAAATAACAAGTTTAATAGAAAAAGGCACGATTATTGGTGGAATGATCCCTAAAGTGAAAGGAGCGATTGCCGCTCTTTCGGATAAAGTCTCCTCGGTTATTATTGTTGATGGTCGAGAAGAGAATGCCCTGCTAAAAGCAGTCGCACATGAACCTGTTGGAACGCGAATTGTTCGAAAGGAGTCTTTAGAATGTCACTAACTGAAACGTCACAAACAAGCATCATGCAAACATATAATCGACTTCCGATTACTGCCGTTAAAGGTGAAGGAAGCTTCCTATATAGTGAAGACGGAACAAAGTATCTTGATTTTACTTCCGGAATTGCCACATGTAATCTAGGTCATCAACCAGCTGCGATTAAAACAGCCGTTACAGAACAGTTGGATCTCCTCTGGCATTGTTCGAATTTATACCATATCCCAAAACAGCAGGAACTCGCTGAGGTTCTAACAGCGCAAAGCTGTTTTGACCAGGTGTTCTTCTGTAATAGCGGTACGGAAGCGAATGAAGCAGCGATTAAGCTCGTTCGAAAATGGAGCGGTAAAGAAACAATTGCAACGTTTACAAAGTCCTTCCATGGAAGAACGTTAGGTTCCCTTTCCGCTACAGCTCAACCAAACCTTCAAGATGGATTTGGCTCTATGCTTCCTGGTTTTGAATACTTTCCTTACAACGATTTTGATCGTTTATCAGAAATCGAGGAACTAAAACCAGCAGCCGTCATGTTAGAGCTCGTCCAGGGAGAAGGAGGCGTTCGTCCAGCAGATCAGGAGTGGATTTCGGAGCTTGTGTCGATTTGTAAATCGAACAATATTCTTATCGTCGTTGATGAAGTGCAAACCGGGATGGGCCGAACCGGAACGCTATTTGCTCATGAGCAATATGGGTTTGAACCAGATATTATGACGCTTGCAAAAGGGTTAGGTTCAGGATTCCCGATTGGCGCGATGCTTGCGAAGGAAAGCGTAGCGTCAACATTTGGTCCAGGAACTCACGGAAGTACATTTGGGGGAAATCCACTTGCTTCTGCCGCTGCAACTGCGACGGTAAAAGAGATCGGTTCTTTACTTAACAACGCAAAAGAAATGGGAGACATGCTTATAAATGAATTAAAAAGTTTGTCGGAGCAGCACAATTCCATTAATGAAGTGAGGGGACTAGGTTTACTTCTAGGAATTGAAGTGGCGGATGCCGCGCCCTTTGTTAGTAAGCTTAGAGAAAAAGACGTTCTTGTTTTAAGTGCAGGACCTAACGTCATTCGCATTCTTCCACCTCTTAATGTGAGTAAGAAGGAAGTAGAGCAATTTTTGGAGAAGCTAACCGACGTTTTTAAGTCAGCTGAAGGGGAGGATAAGGCATGAAAAAGGGCTATCTTGTATTAGAAAACGGAGCAGTATTTGAAGGCGATCTAATAGGAGCTTTAGAAGCTTCTGGTGAAGTTGTTTTCAATACAAGCATGACCGGTTATCAAGAGATTGTATCGGATCCTTCTTATGCCGGGCAAATCATCGTCTTCTGTTACCCACAAATCGGTAACTATGGAATAAATAAACTTGATAGTGAAAGTGAACACCTTCATCTTCATGGTGTGGTTACAGGAGAGCAGTGTGAGGAACCTAGTCATTATTTAGCAACAGGTTCCTTCTCAAATGGTCTATTACAGAATGAAATTCCTTCTTTAACAGGTGTAGACACACGAGCCCTCGTTAAAATGCTACGGGATTATGGAACAATGAAAGGACAGATAACGGCTCAACTTCCTAATAACAACTTTGAATGGAAATCAGAGAAATCTTTTGTTCCAAATGTATCAGTAAAAGAAAAAACACATTATCCAGGTGAAGGGCCACATATTGTGCTGATGGACTACGGGTATAAGAAATCAATTCTTACGTCCCTTCAATCTCTTGGTTGTGCTGTAACAATCATGCCATTTAATACAACTTTTGAGGAAGTTGTTGACCTACAACCAGACGGAGTGGTGTTAAGTAATGGTCCTGGAGATCCTGAAGCATTATCTGCAACTTTTGAGACGATACGGCTTATTAGTGAAAAATATCCAACTTTCGGGATTTGTCTTGGTCATCAGCTTCTCGCTCTTGCACACGGGGCGTCCACTCGAAAGCTAACATTTGGACATCGTGGGTCGAATCACCCGGTGAAGCATTTGGAGACGGGGAAAGTGTTTATCACCTCCCAAAACCATGGTTATGAAGTCGTACAGGAGACCTTAGAAGATACAGGGTTTGCGCTTACTTTTGTTAATTTAAATGATGGAACCGTTGAAGGATTAAAACATCACCATTACAACATTCAATCGGTGCAATTCCATCCAGAAGCACACGCGGGACCTTCAGATACAGCCTTTTTGTTCGACGCATTTATGAACCAGATTACAAGAACAGGAGACCAGCACTATGCCTTTACGTAAAGAGTTAAAAAAAGTTGTCATTTTAGGGTCTGGCCCTATTGTCATTGGTCAGGCAGCGGAATTTGATTATGCAGGTACACAGGCGTGCCTGGCGCTAAAAGAAGAGGGGATTGAGGTTGTTTTAATAAATAGCAATCCAGCCACCATTATGACGGATTCATCGATCGCGGATCATGTTTATATGGAACCAATGACGCTTCCTTATGTAGAGGAAATCCTCAAAAAAGAAAAGCCTGATGGCATCATTGGCACACTTGGTGGTCAAACAGGTTTAAATCTTGTCGTAGAGCTTTACGAAAAAGGGATTCTAGAAAAATTGAATGTGGAACTTCTTGGCACCTCTGTTGAATCCATTCAAAATGGGGAAGACCGTGAGAAGTTTAGACAGCTCATGCTTGATATTGGCGAACCAGTACCTGAGTCGAAAATTGCCGTGACAAGGGAAGAGGCGTTAACATTCGCTCGAGAAATTGGCTATCCGATCATGGTTCGCCCAGCCTATACAATGGGTGGTGAAGGCGGTGGATTTGCAGCTGATGACAACGCCTTGCTTGAAATTGTTGATCGCAGCCTTTCCTTAAGTCCTATTCACCAGGTACTCATTGAAAAAAGCATGCTTGGTTGGAAAGAAATCGAATATGAAGTGATGCGTGACGAAAACGATACGTGCATGATCGTCTGTAACATGGAAAATATGGATCCTGTTGGAATTCATACAGGGGATTCGATTGTTGTCGCACCATCTCAGACGCTGAATGATTACCAATACCAGATGCTACGAAACGTTTCGTTGAAAGTGATTCGTGCCATTGACGTTATTGGTGGTTGTAATATTCAAATTGGATTAAACCCTGAATCAAACGATTATTACATCATTGAGGTGAATCCGCGGGTAAGTCGTTCGTCTGCATTAGCTTCTAAAGCTACTGGCTATCCGATTGCACGTATGGCTGCAAAATGTGCCATTGGCTTTACATTAGATGAGCTTCCAAATCCAATTACAGGTAATACGTATGCAGCATTCGAGCCTGCCCTTGATTATTTAGTTGTCAAAATACCGAGGTTCCCATTTGATAAGTTTCCTGAAGGTGATCGCGTACTTGGAACGCAGATGAAAGCAACAGGAGAAGTGATGGCAATTGATCGAAGTTTTGAAGGTGCTTTAAACAAAGCTGTTCGATCTCTTGAGAGTGGTCATCAATCATTAACAGGCTTATATGAAGAGGTAAGTCAAGAGTATTTAAATGAACAGCTAATGACGCCAACAGATGAAAGACTTTTTTTAATTAGTGAAGCTTTTCGAAGAGGTTATTCTGTAGAGGACATTAAATCACTTACAGCCATTGATAGCTGGTTTCTTCATAAGGTGAAGCGAATTGTTGAAGCGGAAGTAAAGATAATGAATCAAACCGATCTTTCTGAAGAATTGCTGATTCATGTTAAGCAATTAAACGTTAGTGATGCCTACATTTCGAAAGCAACTGGAAAAACGATCGATTCGATCATGAGTATGAGTAAAGAAGCTGGCATTCAGAGGGGAATGAAGCAAGTTGATACGTGTGCGGGTGAGTTTGAAGCCATCACGCCTTATTTCTACTCTACGTATTTAGGGAGCGATGAGATGGAGCAGATCAGTGAGCCAGGCATCCTCGTTCTTGGTTCAGGGCCCATTCGAATCGGGCAAGGTGTGGAGTTTGACTATTGCTCCGTTCACGCGACACAGGCAGTTAAGAAGTTAGGCTATCGCGCGATTGTTATGAATAATAACCCAGAAACGGTTAGTACAGATTATAGCGTTGCAGATCGTCTTTACTTTGAGCCGCTCTCACTTGAAGATGTCCTTGCGGTTATCGAGAAGGAACATATTATAGGAGTGGCTGTACAATTTGGTGGTCAAACTGCTGTTAATTTAGCGGAAGAGTTGCACGAGCGCGGAGTTCCAATCCTCGGTACACCTGTTGAGAACATTAATAAAGTCGAGGACCGAGATCAATTTTATCAATTGTTGGATTCTCTTTCGATTCCTTATATTGAAGGGAAAATGGCTTATCAGCCAGATGAAATGGAGGAGCTTGCCGCAGAGTTAGGATTCCCGATCATTGTAAGACCTTCCTATGTGATAGGCGGACAAAACATGTTTATCTTCCGTCATATGGATGAACTGAAACGGTATACGCAAAAATTAGAGAGCAGTTCAAAGAAAATGTGGCCATTCCTTCTCGACCGCTTTGTGGAAGGAATTGAATGTGAGGTCGATGTGATTTGCGATGGAGAATCAATCGCCATTCCTGGCATTATGGAGCACCTTGAACGAGCGGGCGTTCATTCTGGAGATAGCACAGCAATTTATCCACCTGTATCCATTACAGAAGAGCAGAAAGAAACGATTACGATGTATTCTGAAAAGCTATCTCAAGCGCTCGAATGTCGAGGGTTAATGAATATTCAATTTGTCATCGATCAAGGCATCATTTATGTTCTTGAAATTAATCCAAGATCTTCGAGAACTGTACCCGTTATCAGTAAAGTAACGAACATTCCAATGGTTGAATGGGCGATTAAAGCTCAATTGCAAAGTAACTCATTAGAAGCAACGGGATTATTAGAAGAAAAACCTTATTACACTGTGAAGTTTCCTATCTTCTCAAATGGAAAGTTAAAAAACGTTGACCATGTTCTTGGACCAGAGATGAAGTCTACAGGAGAAGTCCTTGCTATGGCAAAAACATCGGAAGAAGCATTAAGAAAAGCGATTGTATCAACGTGGGATCCGAATAAGCTACCTTCTTCCATACTATGTTCAATTAGTGAAGAGCATAAAGAAGCTGCATGTGATGTACTAATGAAGCTTAAAGAAAAAGGTGTTGCAATCTACGCAACCTCTGGAACAGCCAAATTGCTAAATGATAAAGGTATCCAATCAATCGTGATAAAAAAAGATTTAGATGAAATTGAGGCGCTAATGAAAGAAGAGCTAAGCGCAGTTGTATCGATTCCGACAATCGGCAGAGAAAAAGAACGTTCTGGATTTCAAATGCGCGCACTCGCCACACGATATAAAATTCCATGTTTTACGCATCTTGACACGCTTCAGTTACTGGTCTTAGAAGGATCCAAGACACTTGAAGTCAACAGTCTAGAGCATTGGCACCAAATGAAAGAAACTCCAATCGGGCAGGAAGGATGATTTAATGATGCAGTCGGTAAAAACGCAAAATGAAATCGCAGAAGGAATGAAGGGGAAAGATTTTCTAACGATCGCTGAACTTAGCAGTGAGGAGATTCATTATCTTTTGCAAGAAGCTGAAAAGTTGAAAAAACTTCAAAAGGAAGGGATCCCTCATGAAGAATTAAAAGGAAAGGTGCTTGGGATGATCTTCGAAAAGTCATCAACAAGAACGCGTGTATCATTTGAAGTAGCGATGCTTCAGCTTGGCGGGCATGCTTTGTTTCTTAGTTCGAAAGACATCCAGCTTGGAAGAGGCGAGACTGTTGAAGACACCGCTAATGTGCTAGCAGGGTACCTTGACGGAGTAATGATTCGAACGTTTGGCCATGAGACGATTGAACGTTTTGCCAAAGCTTCTGCCGTTCCTGTTATTAACGGCTTAACAGATACACATCATCCAGCACAAATTCTTGCTGATTTACTTACGATTATCGAGCATAAAGGTCATTTAAGTGGATTGAAAGCAGCTTATTTTGGAGATGGGAACAATGTGGCTCATTCACTTATTGAAGGGGCAGCGAAAGTGGGCATGAATTTCACTATCGCCTGTCCAGCAGGGTATGAACCAGATGAAGCGATCGTAGCGAAAGCGAACGAAGTAGCGAAAACAAATGGTTCGGTCATTGAAGTAACCGCTGATCCCCTTGCAGCTGCTAAGGATGCGGATGTTTTGATTACCGATGTTTGGGCGAGTATGGGGCAAGAAGACGAGCAAGCTGAACGTGAGGGCGTTTTCGAACCTTATCAGGTGAATGAGGAGTTATGCATAAATGCTGATGAAAATTACATCTTTATGCATTGTCTTCCAGCGCATAGAGGAGAAGAGGTTACAGCGGAAATTATTGATGGTTCTCATTCAGTTGTATACCAGGAAGCAGAGAATCGTCTCCACGCTCAAAAAGCACTTTTGAAACTTTTATTAAAAAGTTAAATTTTTTTCGTGCAATTTGAATAAATATACGTTATCATAGATATTAATACAAAGATAAGGAGTGGATGACATGGCAAAAGAGAAAATCATTCTTGCTTATTCCGGAGGTCTTGATACCTCCATTTCGATAAAATGGTTAGAAGAAAAATATGGATACGAGGTTATTGCTCTTGGACTTGATGTAGGTGAAGGGAAAGATCTAGAGACGATCAAGGAAAAGGCACTGAATGTGGGTGCCTCAAAAGCTTATATGATTGAAGCGAAAGAACTTCTTGCTGAGAACTATCTTTTACCAGCATTAAAAGCAAATGCATTATACGAAGGGAAATACCCGCTATCCTCAGCACTGTCACGTCCCCTCATTTCAAAGCTTCTAGTTGAAGCGGCTGAACGTGAAGGAGCTACGGCAGTGGCACATGGATGTACAGGAAAAGGAAATGATCAGGTTCGCTTTGAAGTATCGATTCAAGCGTTGAATCCGGACTTGAAAGTGATCGCTCCTGTTCGTGAATGGGGAATGACGCGTGATGAACAGATTGCTTACGCACAAGAAAAAGGGATCCCGGTTCCAGTTAAACTTGATAATCCATTTTCAATTGATGCCAACATTTGGGGACGTGCATGTGAAGCTGGTGTACTTGAAGATCCGTGGGCTGAGGCTCCAGAAGCCGCATTCGATTGGACAGCACCAATTCACCTAACACCTGATGAGCCAGAATACATTGAAATTGATTTTGTAGAAGGCTGCCCAACAGCACTTAATGGCCAAAAGATGGGGCTAGTTGATCTTATTGAGAAGTTAAATGAAATCGGCGGCGTCCACGGTATTGGACGTATTGATCATATTGAAAATCGTCTCGTTGGGATTAAATCAAGAGAAGTATATGAAAATCCAGGCGCGCTCATTTTGATTAACGCTCATAAAGAACTAGAATTTCTAACACATACTCGTGAAGTATCACAGTTCAAAACGACGATTGATCAGCAGCTTTCAAAACTGATCTATGATGGTTTATGGTATTCACCACTTCGTCAGGCGCTTGAAGGGTTCATTAACGAAACCCAGAAAGTAGTAAGTGGTAAGATTCGTCTTAAACTACACAAAGGGTCAAACACAGTAGTTGGACGTAAATCAGAGAACTCTCTCTATAACGAACAACTTGCAACATATCTTAAAGGTGATCTCTTTGATCATGATGCAGCAGTTGGATTCATTAAACTATGGGGATTACCTACAAAAGTGAATGCGGAAGTTCATAAGAAACAAAAAGTAACTCAATAAGGAGATGTTAGTGTGTCTAAGCTATGGGGTGGACGCTTTACGAAAGAAACGAATAAGCTTGTAGAAGAATATACAGCTTCGATCCAGTATGATAAAGAACTAGCAGAAGAAGATATCGAAGGCAGTCTTGCCCATGTTCAGATGCTTAGTGAATGCGGTGTGATTAGTTCCTCTGACATGGAAGAAATCAAGCGAGGCTTACATGTGGTTCTTGAGAACATTCAGAATGGAACGTTTGAATACGATGTATCACAAGAAGACATTCATATGAACATTGAAAAAGCACTTATTGATGAAATAGGACCTGTTGGAGGAAAGCTGCATACCGGTAGAAGCCGTAATGACCAGGTTGCAACGGATATGCATATGTACCTTATAAAAAAGGTTAATCATTTTATTTCACATATTGAAGAGGTTCAGCAGGCGATTCTAAGCCAGGCTGAATCTCATGTTGAAACTGTTTTACCAGGTTATACACATTTGCAGCGTGCTCAACCTGTATCATTTGCCCATCATATGCTAGCGTATTTCTGGATGTTTGAACGTGATAAGGAAAGGTTTCAAGACAGCTTAAAGAGAACGAGTATGTTACCGCTTGGTGCAGGCGCACTAGCTGGAACAACCTTTCCGATTGATCGCCATCGCACGGCAGAACTGTTAGGTTTTGACGCCGTTTATCCGAATAGCATGGACGCTGTTAGTGATCGTGATTTTATTGTCGAGTTTCTTTCAAATGCTTCCATGCTTATGATGCATATGTCCCGTTTGTCGGAAGAAATGGTGATCTGGAGCAGTCAGGAATTCCAATTTATCGAACTAGACGACTCTTTCTGTACGGGATCGAGTATTATGCCCCAGAAAAAGAATCCGGATGTTCCTGAACTTCTTCGTGCGAAAACAGGTCGAGTGTATGGAAATTTGTTTAGCTTGTTAACTGTATTGAAGGGACTACCGCTTGCTTATAACAAAGACATGCAGGAAGATAAGGAAGGCATGTTTGATACAGCTAGGACGCTTGATGGCGCTCTTCAACTTTTGGCGCCTATGATTGAAACAATGACTGTACAGACAGAAAACATGAAGCAAGCTGTTAATGAAGATTATTCTAATGCAACCGATATTGCGGATTACCTTGTGAACAAAGGAATGACGTTCCGTGAGTCACATGAAGTCATTGGAAAGATTGTGCTTTACGGTATTGAGAGAAAGAAATTTTTACTTGATCTTACAATGGAAGAATTTAAATCATTTACGCCATTATTTGAAGAAGATGTTTTTGAAGTGCTTAAGCCTGCTAATGTGATGAACGCAAGAAAAAGCTATGGAGGTACGTCGCCAGAGCAAATCGCGATTCAGATTAGTTTAGCTCATCAGCATGTGAAAGAGAACGCATAAAGGGCCCTATCCGAAAGGATAAGACCCTCATGAAGAAGGAAGTTATTAGCGTTTGCTAAACAAGCGATGGGGTAGAACGGTAGTTGTCTTTTGGAGACACCTCTTTCTAATGAAAGTTGTTAGAGCCTTGTTTTACCAACAGAGTAGTTCAACGCGACCATCTCCTTAAAAGCTTCCGTTTTCCTTATGCACTTTTGTTCTTCCCTCTTCACTAATTATCATGGCCACTTTCATCTGGTTCTATACATGCCCATTTCATTTTTTTCGGATACTTTTTTTCCGTAAGTGGGAAAATACGAAGAGGTGAAAGGAGGGGTAAGATGGGCCGAGGAAAGGCATTTGATCATAAGAAAAAAGGAATGGAACGTGAACGACCTAAAACAGCAGATCAAACAAAGTTCCCTCACGAAGCATCAACAGGGCATAAAACAATTCAGAATGAAGAACGCGAAGAATAAAGTAAGCTTCCTGCACTGGCAGGGAGCTTTTTACTTTTGACGAGAAACTAAGCTTGCTTTCTTGAGGTTCATTTCCAACTCCAGTAAAATTAAATATAGATGATTGAAAAGGGGACTTTTAAATGAATTTAGTAGGTCTTGTACTAGAAGGCGGAGGGATGAGAGGCGTTTACACGGCAGGCGTTTTAGAGTATATGATGGAGCACGATTTGTATTTTCCTTACGTGATTGGCGTATCTGCTGGTGCTTGTAATGCAGCTTCATACCTCTCAAGGCAAAATGGAAGGAACCGCAAAGTACTTATTGATTATGTGAATCATCCAGAATACATTTCATACAAGAATTTATTTCGTAAAAAACAGCTGTTTGGTATGGATTTGATCTTTAATGAAATTCCTTCTACTCATGTGCCGTTCGATTTTGATGCATTTCAGAATGCTACTGAGCAATTTGTTATTGGCACAACAGATATCTCTACTGGGAAACCTTATTACTTTAATAAGAAAGATGATGGTGAACAGATTCTTTCGATTCTAAGAGCATCGAGCTCATTACCATTCATGGCGCCGCCCGTTCAAATTAATAATCGTTTTCATCTGGATGGCGGTATTACAGATCCGATCCCTGTTCAAAAATCGGAAGTCGATGGCAATAAAAGTCATGTAGTCGTTTTGACCCGCAATGAAGGATATCGAAAGCAGAAATCAAAGTTATCATGGATGATTCAACGTCTTTATCGGAAAAATCCTGCGCTCGCACAAGCCATTACAAAGCGATATATTCATTACAATCAAACACTTGATCATATAGAAGCAAATCGGGAGAATTATTTTATCATTCAACCTTCCACACCTCTTGAAGTAGCTTGGATAGAAAAGTCACAGCTTCGTCTCACGACTTTATACAATCAAGGATATGAAGAGATGAAAAGGCATCATAAAGGACTAGAAGCTTGGCTTGAAAAGAGGGAGTTAGCGAAAGAAACTGTTTGAATGTGTGATCATATGTTTAAGAATATAACTAACTTGGGAACAGTTCTCCAACACTATGTAGGAGGTCTTTCAAGTGAAAAGCTATCAACTATACATTAACGGTCAATTTACAAACAGTCATTCAGAAGAAATGCTCGAAGTGATCAATCCAGCCACAGAAGAAGTGATTTCACGAATTCCGAAAAGTGATGAGAATGACGTGCAGCATGCAATTGAAGCCGCTAAAGCTTCCCAAAGAGATTGGGAAAAGAAACCTTCAATTGAACGAGCTGAATACTTATATAAGATTGCAAATAAAATAGAAGAGAAAAAAGAAGCTTTTATTAACATGTTGACTGAAGAAAATGGTAAAACAGTAGATGCTTCAAAGGCAGAAGTGGAATTAACGATTGATTACTTCCGCTATATGGCAGGTTGGGCAAGACGATATGAAGGAGAAGTACTCCCAAGTGATCGCCCGAATGAGAATATTCTTGTTTTCAAAAAGCCGATCGGAATCGTTGGCGGTATCGTGCCATGGAACTTCCCGATGTTTATCTTTGCTCGAAAGGTAGCGCCAGCGTTTGTCACAGGCTGTCCGATTATTATTAAGCCAAGTCAGTATACGCCAAATACAGCATGTGAGCTAGCAAGTATTATCCATGAAATTGGCGTTCCTAAAGGAGTATTTAGCTTAGTTACTGGTAAAGGTTCAGACATTGGTACGCCACTTGCTTCTTCACCAGACGTACAAATGATTAGCTTAACGGGAAGCTATCCAGCAGGTTCAAAAGTGATGGAAGCGGCTGCTAAAAACATTACAAAAGTGAATCTTGAGCTTGGTGGTAAAGCGCCAGCGATCGTAACGAAACATGCGAACGTTGACCTAGCCGTTGAGAAGATTACGACATCTCGTATAACCAACAATGGTCAGGCTTGTACAAATGCAGAACGTGTATATGTGCATGAAGATGTAGCCGAAGAATTCATCTCGAAAATTACTAATACTTTTAAGAATACAAAAGTAGGGGACTCTTTAAACGAAGATGGATGTGACATTGGTCCACTTGCGAACGAACAGCAAATCGATTCTGTCGAAGAAATGGTGAATAATGCAGTGAAAGCTGGTGCTGTTGTGAAAACAGGTGGGAAGCGTGTAGATCGGGACAAAGGCTTTTTCTTTGAACCTACTGTTCTTACTGATGTATCCCAGGATATGAACGTTATCCAAGAAGAGATTTTCGGACCAGTCTTACCGATTGTTGTATATAGCGATTTTGACAAAGTTCTAGAAATGGCTAACGATACTCATTATGGACTATCTTCATCGATCTTTAGTGATAACATGCACGAAGTGATGAAAGCATCGAACGTCCTTCGGTATGGTGAAACGTATGTGAATCGTGAGAACTTTGAAGCGGTTCAAGGGTTCCATGCAGGTATGGGACAATCAGGTATCGGTGGTGCAGATGGTAAACATGGTCTTAATGAATATCTTAAGACACACGTAATCTATATGGAGTACGATCAAGATATCAAATAAGAAAACCGGGCGTATGCCCGGTTTTCTAATGTTTGAAGAATCTCCGGTCTAGAGCGTATAATAGAAAGGGATAAGAATATTAATTTGATGAAAAGAGGGAGAATATGTTTGATTCTCGTATTATAGAGTTTGCAGAGAAACTTGTGCAGTATTCTACAAAAATCCAACAAGGTGAACATGTCTTGATTGAAGCCTTTGATGTGAATAATTCGTTAGTGCGGAGCATTGTAAAAGAAGTACATAAAGCAGGGGGCTTTCCTCATGTGAATTTAAGAGATAATCAAATTCTTCGGGAGCTATTGATGAATGCCACAGAAGAACAAATAACAGAATGGGCTGAAATCGACTTAAATCAAATGGAGAAAATGGATGCGTATATTGGCATTCGGGGTTCAGAGAACATTAATGAACTTTCTGACGTTCCTGAAGCGAAAATGGCTCTCTATAATCAGATCTACAAAACAAAAGTTCACAGCAACCAACGTGTGAAACATACGAAATGGGTTGTGATGAGATATCCTAATGAATCAATGGCACAGCTATCAGGTATGAGTACAGAAGCATTTGAAGATTTCTATTTCAATGTTTGTACAATGGATTACGCAAAAATGAGTGAGGCAATGGATGTCCTTGTTGAGCGTATGAACAAAGCTGACGAAGTCCGAATCGTTTCCCCGGATACAAATTTAAGTTTTTCTATTAAAGATATTCCAGCTGTAAAATGTGCGGGTGAACTTAACATACCTGATGGAGAAGTATTTACAGCACCTGTAAAAGATAGCGTCAATGGCGTTATTACGTATAATACACCTTCTCCTTATAACGGTTTTGTGTTTGAAAACGTCCAGCTTACTTTTGAAAACGGAAAAGTGATTGATGCAGTTGCAAACGATACAGAAAGACTTAATCAAATTCTCGACACGGACGAAGGTGCACGATATATCGGAGAATTCGCTATCGGCGTCAATCCTTTCATTCGTGAGCCAATGAAAGATATTCTCTTTGATGAGAAAATCGATGGATCTTTCCATTTCACCCCAGGACAAGCCTATGATGAAGCACCAAACGGCAACGATTCTTCCGTTCATTGGGATCTTGTTTTAATCCAACGCCCGGAATATGGTGGCGGGCAAATCTGGTTTGATGATGAGTTAATTCGCAAAGATGGCAAGTTTGTCCCTGAAGCACTTCAAGTGTTAAATCCAGAGAATCTAAAATAAAGAAGAGAAACGCATCCATTGGATGCGTTTTTTTCGTACAGATGACCAATCACATTTTCAGTTCTTTGAATATAAATAAAGAAAACTACTTAAGACAGGAAGTGCCTTCCAATGGAAATACATTGTGATGGATGTACGAAGGAGATGAGAGACTGGGAAACCATTCATATGGTGAAGTTCGATAAATGGTATGTTGGTCATTTCAACTGTTTATTGAACTTGAAAAAAAATTAAATCTCAATAGACCGATTAAGTGGGATAAACTAGAAGGAAAAAAGGATAACCAGAAAGACTCAGATGGAAAAACTGCAAATTAGATCGAGGGGCAAGAAAAGACGCTAATGAAACTTAGCGTCTTTTCTTGTGAAGAGGATATCTGATGTCTCTGCTTCTTATTCGCCATTTTCTTCCATGTAGGATATTGCCTGTTCTGCATGGATCGCAAATGTTAGCGGCGTTTTTTTTATGTAGCCAGCTTTTTTAAGTTCGCTAATCGTGGCGCTCACTGTTTCTCTTGTGGAACCGATCATCGTAGCGATATCATAATGCGTTAACTTAATATCAATGGTTTGCCATTCATTTTTTCTTTTACCAAATTTTTCGCTGAGTTTCATTAAAAGCGATAGGATTCGATATTTTACACTTCTAAGCGCCAGGTTTTCACTCATTTCATAGATTTCTTTTAAACGAGATGAAAGAATTTCAATGAATTTTATGGCGAGCTTGGGGTTTTCGGAAATAAGTTCTTCAAATTGATCTTTACCGATGACGCAGACATATACGTCAGACATGGCTTCCGCATATACGGAATCATCATTGAGAGAGAAACTAGATGTTTCACCGAATATGTTGCCGTCTCCTAGAAGGTCAACAGTTAATTGTTTACCTGCAGCGTTTGAGCGATAGAGACGTACCGTTCCTTTTTTTTAAAAGGAAGAGGGCTTTCATCGGTTTTTCGGGTCCCAGTATGACTGTTCCTTTTTTTAAAGGTTGCATGTCACTTACGCGATCAATTTGCATTAAATCATTCATTTCGAGTTCTTCAAATAAGTTGATCTGAGATAACATTGTTAATTTATCTATTTTCATCACCTTCATTCATGTCAAAGTAGTTGTACTCCGTAATTTAGCTTACATCATTTTACCTATTTTATCACTTATACTCAACTATGTTAGGAGGTTAGAAGTCTAACATGGAACAGGTTACGTTATTTACGATTACAAGTTGTATCGATTGCTATAAAATGAAACAGCATCTTAAGGTGAAAAACATCCCGTTTGAAGAAGTTAATTTAATGGAACAGCCAGATCGACAGGATGAACTCATTAAGGTCGCTGGGGAATTCAATGTGCCCTTTCTTGTAGGTGGAAAAGAAGCTCTTTCTTTAGAAGACCTTGAATAGCCAAGCAATAATGAGAGGATGAGAGGCATAATGTAGAGCACCTATTAAAGATGCTATGTTAAATTCACATTCTCCAATCCTTTATACGGCAATGATAGATTCAGTTGCATTAGGTATTGAAAAGGGTTGTGTTTTCGCCTGTTTTTTTAGTTTTTGTGATAAAGGCATGTAACCGTCATATTGAAACATAATCAACTAGAGAAACTCTTGAAATTGCAAATACTTTTCTAAAGTGAGAGAAAAGCAATTGTTGGCTTCAGAAGGCATTCTCCTAACTACAAAGGGGCATAAGATATTTTAAATGTTTTCTTGGAAACAGGAAAATGTCTTTTAATGTTTAATTTATTTGAAGCAAGGGTAAAATTTGGTGTTCACACATTATTTAGATTTTGGGGAGGAACTTATGGTACAACAATCCATTCAATTAAACGAATTACGAGAACGATTGCTTCATGCTTATGAAGCAACACGCACAATGACGAACACCTTAGTGGAACCACTTGAAACGGAGGATTTCACTATTCAATCGATTCCAGATGTAAGTCCTCCCAAATGGCACATGGCACACACAACGTGGTTTTTTGAAACGTTTATTCTGAAAGAATACTGTGAAAACTACAAGTCATTTCACGAAGAATTCGAATACTTATTTAACTCGTACTATGAAAGTGTAGGAAGTTATTTCCCTCGCCATGCAAGAGGTTTGCTGAGCAGGCCAAGTATAGATAAAGTTAGAAGCTATCGATCTGATATTGATGAAGAAATGGTCACTCTTATTCAAGAAATTGACGATAGTAAACTTCACCAAGTTGCTGATTTAGTAGAAATCGGATTGAATCACGAGCAACAGCATCAAGAGCTTTTAATGACAGACATTAAATATAATTTTTCCATTAATCCATTGAAACCCGTCTACCGTTCACTTGAGGTTAATTCTAAAGAAAAAGCTACACCATTAGAGTGGATCTCGTTTGAGGGAGGTCTGATTGAAACGGGTATAAATGAAGATGATGGTTTTTCCTTTGATAATGAACGTCCAATACATAAATCTTGGCTTGAGCCATTTAAGTTAGCGACTAGAACAGTAACGAACGGGGAATATCTTGCGTTTATTAAAGCTGGTGGTTATAAAGAAGCGACCTACTGGTTATCAGATGGTTGGGCAACAGTAAAGAAAGAAAATTGGCAAGCACCGTTGCATTGGGTTGAAAAGGATGGGGAGTGGTATACCTTTACGCTTCATGGGTTAGTTCCACTAAATATAGAAGAACCTGTTACACATATTAGCTACTACGAAGCTGAAGCATATGCAAGCTTTGTAGGTAAAAGACTTCCTTCTGAGTCCGAATGGGAACTTGCAGTTCGCGATCAGCCGATTGCGGGTAATTTTGTTGAAGATGGCATCTATCATCCCGTCGCATCGGTCAAGGAAAATGAAGGTAGAATAAAAAAAGCCTATGGAGATGTGTGGGAATGGACGAAAAGTCCTTATATGCCTTACCCTGGTAATAAACCGCTTGACGGGGCGTTGGGTGAGTATAATGCAAAATTCATGAGCAGTCAGATGATTCTAAGAGGCGGATCATGTGTTACCTCCGTATCTCATATTCGTCCGACTTATCGAAATTTCTTTGGTCCAGATAAACGCTGGCAATTTACCGGCATTCGTCTTGCAGATGATAAGTAATCATTAAAAACTTCGCAATGGATCAGAGCTATTTGAAGAAATCACATAGCCAGAAGAATACTATCCGACTCGAACAGAATCTTAAAGAACTTAAACTGTTAGCAGAGAATTCAGGTTTCACACCAATGAAAACATGGACCGGTCAAGAACAGCTTTTCAGTTTGTACTATCTTAGTGTGAAATAACGTAAGCTTTCTTACAGACATTCAATGATTATTTCGATATAATTGTTAATGAAGATATAGGTGAAGGAGAGATAATCATGAAGAAGATTGAAACAGCTGATTCTTATCAGTCATTCATTAACAATAATGACGTATCCATTCTTAAATATGAAGCAAACTGGTGCCCGGATTGCAAGCGTCTTGACTTTTTTATTGATGATATAATGAATGCTCATCATGAAAAACAATGGGCTCAAATCGATATTGAACAATTCCCTGAAATAACAGAGGAAAATGATGTCATGGGTATCCCGAGCCTTCTTGTCTATAAAGACGGCAAAAAGATTGGTCACTTGCATAGTGCGAATACCAAAAATCCAGATCAGGTGAAAGAATATTTAAGTCAATTTTAAATAAAAGAGAAGGTTGCGAAGGCAACCTTCTCTTATTTTGTTAGAACATATTCAATGGACCCGTCGATTAATGAATGAACAAATGCAACTGTATATCCAATGCTAAGGTAAGTAGAGAGTGTCTCACTACAACGTGGATGTAATGGTTCTGTTGGGGCATGAATACTTTTATACATGGTTTTTACGGTGCTAGAGATGGGTTCACAACGAAGTAGTACAACATGTTTACCGCTCCAAGCGGTACTAATGTGATTTCTATGCATATCACTCTTCCTTTGCGAAAAATATATTCAGGGAATACAGTTAGGATATGAGTGAAATCGTAGGATGTTAGAAGTAGAAATGAAAATTTAAAAATATTTTGAATTTTCATCGAATAACTGGTATATTAGTAGCATATAACGTCAAACTTCTCAATAATCGCATCGATTCACTAAAAAGTTGTGTGTTTTGTAAGTTTATGGTCGGAATGTGTCATTTCTGAATTCTCCAGACAAGGGCAAACCATCCTAAAGGGTGGGACGCAAAGACACAGGTCTAATGTTGGTTCTCCAACGATGACGGCTGGTCCTCCTGGAAAACCCATGAAGGAGGAGAAAAGAATGACCATGGCTAAACCTAAGCCTAAGAAGGTACTTGATCAAGAATGGGTTATTCTCATGAGGGCTGCCAGGGAACTTGGATTGAAGAAAGAAGAGGTACAGGCATTCTTAAGACAACACAAAAACCGACATCTATGAATATACATAAATGCATGACGACCTATAAGGTCGTTTTTTTGTGATAAGCTTTGATGAAAGCAAATACGGTGTGAAATGAATAATCCTTGACTTTAGGGCAATATTTTTTGTATCATATGTCATATCAATTGCATACATAAACCATACTAACTATGAAGGATAAATAGTAGTCAGAATAACCTTGATTTTAGCGATTCGGGGACGGTGGAAGCCCGAACGAGGTCTGATGAAACGGCAGTCTGGAGTTACGTTTCTCAAAGTGGATGCCTTATTTGCATCAACTAGGGTGGAACCGCGGGTGCATAAGCTCTCGTCCCTGGACATTTTTTGTCCATGGATTGGGAGCTTTTTATATTGATTGAGAAAAAAGGAGAGAATGACATGACAATTTCAATGGATCAGATCGTTTCAGTATCAAAGCACAGAGGATTTATTTTCCCTGGTTCTGATATTTACGGTGGACTAGCAAATACGTGGGATTATGGACCACTTGGTGTAGAACTTAAGAAAAATATTAAAGATGCATGGTGGAAGAAGTTTGTTCAAGAATCACCTTATAACAGTGGTCTAGATGCCGCCATTCTAATGAATCCAAAAACGTGGGAAGCTTCAGGACATTTAGGTAATTTCAATGATCCTTTAATTGATTGCAAAAGCTGTAAAACACGTCACCGTGCAGATAAATTAATTGAGGACGCTCTTTCTACTGATGAAGATGACATGATTGCAGACGGCCTTTCATTTGAAGAAATGGAGCGTTTGATGAAAGAAAATCATATTACTTGCCCGGAGTGTGGCAGTGAAGATTTCACAGAAATTCGTCAATTTGATCTTATGTTTAAAACCCATCAAGGTGTAACAAAATCGAGCACGAGTGAAATTTACCTTCGCCCAGAAACGGCGCAGGGAATCTTCGTAAACTTTAAAAATGTTCAACGCTCTATGCGTAAGAAAGTGCCTTTTGGTATTGCACAAGTTGGAAAAAGCTTCCGGAATGAAATTACACCAGGTAACTTTACATTCCGTACTCGTGAATTTGAACAAATGGAGCTTGAATTCTTCTGTAAGCCAGGTAACGAACTAGAGTGGCATGAGTATTGGAAAGAGTACTGCAAAAACTGGCTTCTAAATCTTGGTGTAAAAGAAGATAGCATCCGACTGCGTGAGCATGCAGAAGATGAACTGTCGCATTATAGTAATGCAACAACTGATATCGAGTACAAGTTCCCATTTGGCTGGGGCGAACTTTGGGGTGTTGCTTCTCGAACAGATTACGACTTAAAGCAGCATATGGAACATTCCAATGAAGATTTCACTTATCACGATCAACAAACAGGTGAGAAGTATGTACCTTATTGCATTGAGCCTTCACTTGGTGCTGACCGCGTCACTCTTGCTTTCTTGATTGAAGCATATGAAGAACAGGAGCTTGAAGATGGCACAACTAGAAGTGTGATGCACTTCCATCCAGCGATCGCTCCGTTTAAAGCTGCTGTATTCCCTCTATCTAAGAAGCTTTCTGAAGAAGCGCGTGCTGTTCATGCGGAACTTTCGAAATACTTTATGATTGATTATGATGAGGCTGGCTCAATTGGTAAACGTTACCGTCGTCATGATGAAGTTGGTACACCGTACGCCATTACATTTGATTTTGATTCTGTTGAAGACCAACAAGTGACGATTCGTGACCGTGACACAATGGAACAAAAGAGAATGCCGATTTCTGAACTGAAAAGCTTTCTTGAAGAAAAAACACAATTTTAATGTAGGAAGCCGCTCAAAATTCGAGCGGCTTTTCTTTATAATAAAAAATGACAATGATTCTTATTGATCGTTTACCCGCGAGATTAAACTAACTTGTTGTATAACTAATAAGGAGTGAATAGTAAGTGAGGATTCTATGGGATTTTGATGGCACATTATTTGATACATACCCTGCTTTTACAAAAGTGATGAAAGAATTAGTCTCTAAAGATGTAAAGGAAGAAGATATCTTAAAAGAGCTAAAAGTGTCTTTTCGTCATGCGACGGAAGTGTTTCAATTAACTGAAGAACAAATTAAAACGTTTCGTGAAATGGATAATGCTTTGTCACCAGAAGATAAACCACCATTTCCTGGTTTGAAAACTATTCTTCGAAAAGCTGAATTAAATGTCATCATGACTCATAAACCGCGTGAAGAGGTGATCACGATTTTAAAGTATTTTAATATGGAGCATTATTTCGCTGATCTTGTTGCGGGAGATGATGGATTTCCACGTAAGCCTGATCCTGCATCCTATCACCATTTGAATAACAAGCATCAGCTTGATCTTGCCGTTGGTGACAGAGTACTTGATATTCTCCCTGCTAAAGAAGTGGGAATGAAAACGTGTTTATTTCAGAATGATTCTTCAGGCGCTGATCTATATGTTACTAATTATGAGGACTTGAAAAACCTGTTATGGCCATCTTCGTAAAAAGCTTTTTATGGCCATTTAAAAGTTGAAGTCCTTCATATTCATATGTGATAATACACATATGAATATGAAGGGGATGGTTTTGCCGTGGATAAAAAACTTCGGTTTATTTTAATTACATTTTTATTAGGGGTTTTTCTAGGCGCGCTTGATTCAGGAATCGTTTCTCCTGCCTTAACAACGCTTATAGAAGATCTTGGCATCGATTTGAAATGGACAGTTTGGGTCGTTACGATCTATACACTTGTTTATGCGGTAAGCATGCCGATTGTAGGAAAACTTGCTGACTTATTTGGAAGAAAGCGTATTTTTCTTGCAGGGATTACGTTATTTGCACTAGGTTCCCTTCTTGCGGGACTTAGTCAATCACTTCCTGTTCTATTAGCTGGAAGAGCGATTCAAGCCCTCGGAGGAGGGGGAATCATTCCAATAGCGAATGCTGTGATTGGAAGTAGTTTTCCGAAAGAAAAGCGAGGTATGGCTCTGGGTTTAGTAGGTGCGATGTTTGGCGTAGCGACTATACTGGGACCGAACGTTGGAGGTTTCTTCGTTGCGCAGCTTAGCTGGCGCTGGATTTTCTTTATCAACCTTCCAATTGCTGTTGTTATTATCATAATGGGGTTAAAGCTTCCGGATGACCGAACAGAGAGTAAGAAACCTACACTTGATTGGGGCGGGGCGCTTGTTCTATCATTTCTCATTGTGTCCCTTTTACTAGGTCTAACCAACCTTGAAACGAGTGAATTTCTTCAATCCATCCAATCATTGCTTGTATGGCCATTGTTACTTATCAGTCTTGTGCTTATTTACCCATTGATCAAGGTCGAAAAAGCGGCCGCGGATCCTATACTGAAATTAAGCTACTTTACTGATCGGAATATTGTTCTCGCATTACTTATTTCAACGATTACCGGTATTGGGATCATTAGTATGATTTTCGTACCGTCATTCTCTGAAATTATCTTGTCATTATCAAGGGGCCAGGGTGGTTATGTGATGACAATTTTAGCCGTTGCATCTGGATTCGCAGCACCTATAGGAGGTGTTCTTCTTGATAAGTGGGGCGCCAAACAAGTTGTGTTATTAGGCTTTTCATTAAGTCTTCTTGGCTCACTCGTTTTTACTTATCTAGCAGATGGATGGCTAACCCTTTCGCTTGGTATGGTGCTGTCTGGTGTTGGAATTGGATTTACAATGGGCACACCGCTTAATTACATTATCCTTGAGTTAACTCCTGATCGAGAAGCTGGCGCAGCGCTTTCTCTAGTAAGTTTATTTAGATCTGTTGGAACATCACTTGGTCCTGTTATCCTTGCAGGATTCATTGCGACTTCAGGTTCAAGTACATTTAGCGGTAGCAAAATAACGGATGGAGTAAGGGATATGATTCTATCAGGATATGAGCATATGTATCTAGCTGCTTCGGTTATATTTCTAACTGGACTTATTCTCGGCGTCTTTCTAAAAATGCCGGCAAAAGCCTCACAAAGTTAATTGATTTAAAAAAACCATGTCGAGCGTATTCGCTCGACATGGTTTTTTATTGTCCAAATCGGTTAAGAACTTCATAAAAATGGGTAAGAAATTCAAAAAACTTTCTTTCAGAAGGAGCTAGCTCTCTTCCTTGCGGGATAATGACGCCGACTGTTCTCGTGACGTTTGGCTCTGATAACTCAATTTTGACTGTCTCACCTGGGAGCTGCTCAGAAAGGGTTATCTCAGGTAGTAGACTTACGCCAAGTCCAGCTGCAACTAGTCCTTTGATCGTATCGATATCTTCACCTTCAAATGCAATACGTGGTTTGAATCCAACTTGCTGGCAGGCTGAAGTAACGAGATGATGCAGGGCATAACCAGAGCGAAACAGCACAAATGGTTCATTTTTTAATTGTCCGAGCCGTAGCATTGGATAATCGGCCAGGGGATGAGATATAGGGAGGAGGGCTAATAGTTTTTCTGTAAAGAAAATATGTCCATCAACATCAGTTCGATCTTTCGGCACTGGGGACACGAAAGCAATATCTATCTCTCCTTTACTTACTGCATCGGTAAGATCTTGTACAGATCCCTGTCTTAATTGAAATCCAACGCTTGGGTGCTCCTTTCGAAATGCGGAAATAACGGTAGGTAATGTTTTAGCGGCAAGGCTGTTTGGAAATCCAATTCGAATCGTCCCTGTATCAGGATTTAAAAATTCATATACGGCTTGTCTCGCGCGTTCAATTTCTGAAATGGCCGTTTCAGCATGATCCATAAATATATGTCCTACTTGTGTTAGCTTTACATTCCGGCCTTCTCGAATAAATAACTGCACTCCAAGCTCAGATTCAAGGTTGGCAATTTGTCTACTTACAGCTGATTGTGCGACGTGAAGGGAATTAGCTGCGTCTGTCACATGCTCTCGTTTCGCCACTTCCATAAAATAATACAATTGCCTGAGTTCCATTTAAAACAATCTCTCCTTTGATTCATATCAATATTAGATTAATTATATCTAAATTATATATTGGAAGCATTGGTTAAAGCAATGTACAATAAGTGTAGAATATTTAAACAATTTCGACGTTATGGCGTTAAAGCGAGAAACCATAATGAATTGGGATAAGAGCGAGGAGTGGGATTATGGATAGAAGTAATTTTCCAGAGAAACAAGGATTATATGATCCAATTCATGAGCATGACGCTTGTGGCATCGGACTGATCGCCAATATGAATAATGTGCCTGCACACGACATTATTGAAAAAGGAGTCTATATGTTACGCCAGCTAGATCACCGAGGAGGGCAGGGAAGCGATCCTGACACGGGTGACGGTGCGGGTATTATGTTACAGATTCCACACGAGTTTTTCAAAAAGAATTCAGGATTCAACCTACCAGATAAAGGTGAGTACGGAGTAGGAATGATGTTCCTTCCGGTAGATAATCAGCTGAGACAGCGTGCAAAACAAATTGTTGAGAAAGCAATCAAGGAAGCAGGTCAAGAGTTTATTGGCTGGAGAACGGTTCCTGTAGATGAAACGACAATTGGAGAAGCGGCATGTATTGCTCAGCCTGTCATTCGACAGGTCTTTATTAAGAAAAGCGATATTTCAGCTGAAGAATTTGAACGTAAATTATACGTTATTCGTAAAAAAGCAGAGAAGCAAGTTGCTCAAGATTCACAGTTATCAAAAACAAAGTATTATGCAGCGAGCTTCTCCAAAGATACGATTGTTTATAAAGGGATGTTAACACCAGAACAGCTGGATCAATTTTATCTTGATTTGAAAGATCCTAGTTTTAAATCAGCATTTTCAATGGTGCACTCACGCTTTAGTACAAATACTTTCCCAAGCTGGGATCGTGCCCATCCAAACCGTTATCTTATTCATAATGGGGAGATCAATACTCTTCGTGGAAATGTGAACTGGATGAGAGCAAGAGAAGGAGCTCTTCAATCGGAAGTATTTGGAGATGACATGAAAGACATTGCTCCAATTGTCCGTCCAAATGGAAGTGACTCCTCTTCATTAGATAACTGTCTTGAATTCTTGAATCTCTCAGGCCGTTCATTACCACATGCGGCAATGATGATGATTCCAGAGCCATGGGACCGTGATGCTACGATGCTGGATCCAAAGAAAGCATTTTATGAGTATCATAGTACATTGATGGAGCCATGGGATGGTCCAACAGCTATTGCGTTTACTAACGGTCGTCAAATAGGAGCGATGCTGGATCGTAATGGTTTGCGTCCTGCACGATACGTTATCACAAACGACGACACGTTTATTCTTTCTTCTGAAGTTGGCGTTATTGAAATAGAAGAAGAGAAGATTACAGAAAAAGGCCGCTTAAGTCCTGGGAAAATGCTACTACTCGATCTAGAGGAAAAGCGCCTTGTTGACGATGAGGAGATTAAAGCGCAAATTGCGACTGATAAACCTTACCGTAAATGGCTTGATGAAAACCTTATGAGCCTTTCACCAGAAAAAGTGAAGACAAGACAGATAGATGAGAAAGAACTCGTCCAAACACAGCGTGCTTTTGGGTACACATATGAAGAACTTACAAAAAATATCGCGCCGATGGTTACTGAGAAAAAGGATCCGATCGGCTCAATGGGAAATGACGTTCCGTTAGCTGTTCTTTCTGAGCGCCCACAGTTACTGTTTAACTACTTTAAACAGCTGTTTGCTCAAGTAACGAATCCACCAATTGATTCGATTCGAGAAGAATCCGTTACTTCAACAATGACGCTGCTTGGCCCTGAAGGAAATTTACTTGAAACAAAACCAGGAAGCGCTAGAAGAATTCGTCTTGAAACACCTATTTTAACAGATAGTCGATTTGAAGCGATTAAGGCATTAGATGAAGAGGACTTTCATCCTGAAACACTTAGTTTATTGTTTAATGCAGCACGTGGTGAAACGGAAATGGAGCATGCACTTCTGGCGTTATTCCGTAAAGCTGATCGCGCAATTAAAAACGGGAAAAGCATACTTGTTCTTTCTGATTTTGGAGTGAATCATGAGAAAGCGGCGATTCCTTCTTTACTTGCTCTAAGTGGCCTTCATCATCACTTGATTAAACGCGAGACGCGTACGAAAGTAAGTTTGATCGTAGAAACAGGTGAAGCTAGGGACGTTCATCAGTTTGCTATGTTAATTGGTTACGGAGCAGACGCCATTTATCCATATGCTGCTTATGACTCGATTGACCATATGATTAACGACGGGACGATTGGGGGCTTTTCTTTCGATGATGCCATTGATAATTATATTGATGCTGCGACAACTGGAATTGTAAAAGTGATGTCTAAAATGGGCATTTCAACAATTCAAAGCTATCGAGGAGCGCAAATTTTCGAGGCAATTGGAGTTAGCAACGAAGTAATCGATCGTTATTTTGCTGGTACAGCTTCGCAAATTGATGGTATTCCAATCGATATTATTGCAACAGAAACGTTAATGAGGCATCACTTTGCTTATCATGATTCTGAATATAGTGATCTTACACTTGAAACAGGTAGTGAATTGCAGTGGAGAAATGGCGGAGAGCACCATTCATTCAATCCGAAAACCATTCATACACTCCAACACGCTGCAAGAAGTAATAACTATGAATTATATAAGAAATTCTCTGGCATGGCGCTAGAAGAGAACCTCACTTATTTAAGACAGGCGATTGATTTTGGTTCGAAAGATGCGATTTCGATTGATGAGGTTGAAAGTGTTGAATCGATTACTCGTAGGTTTAAAACGGGTGCAATGAGCTATGGTGCCTTAAGTGGTGAAGCTCACGAAGCTCTTGCGATTGCAATGAACCGTATAGGTGGACGTAGCAATAGCGGTGAAGGTGGAGAGGACCCTTCTCGTTTCACTCCTGATGAAAATGGTGATCTTCGTCGAAGCTCTATTAAACAGGTAGCATCAGGTCGATTTGGTGTATCAAGCTACTACTTAAGCAATGCAGATGAAATTCAAATTAAAATGGCTCAAGGTGCGAAGCCTGGTGAAGGTGGTCAGCTACCAGGGAAGAAAGTATACCCGTGGATTGCTGAAGTTCGTGGCTCGACTCCAGGTGTTGGACTGATTTCACCACCTCCACACCATGATATTTATTCGATTGAGGATCTTGCCCAGCTAATTCATGATTTAAAGAATACAAATCCATCTGCACGAATCAACGTAAAGCTAGTTTCAAAAGCAGGCGTTGGAACGATTGCTGCAGGTGTAGCTAAGGGGCTTGCAGATGTTATTCTCATTAGCGGATATGAGGGTGGAACAGGAGCATCTCCAAGAACGAGTATCAAACACGCTGGTCTTCCATGGGAACTTGGTCTAGCGGAGACGCATCAAACACTCGTATTAAATGATTTACGTGATCGTGTTGTTCTAGAAGCTGATGGAAAAATGATGACTGGTCGCGACGTCGTGATGGCAGCTATTCTAGGCGCTGAAGAATTTGGATTCTCGACAGCACCGCTAGTCGTTCTTGGTTGTATTCTTATGAGAGCGTGCCATCTTGATACGTGCCCGGTTGGTGTAGCTACTCAAAACCCTGAACTACGTAAGAAATTTATGGGGAATCCGGATCACGTAGTGAACTACATGCAGTTTATTGCACAAGAAGTTCGTGAAATCATGGCTGAGCTAGGCTTTAGAACGATCGAGGAGATGATTGGACGTACGGATGTACTGAAAGTAAGTCGTCGCACGAAAGATCACTGGAAAGCAAGATACCTTGATCTAAAACCGCTTCTCTATCAGCCGCATGTGTCAGAAGAAG
The DNA here is from genome assembly GCF_050467905.1 of Pseudalkalibacillus sp. NRS-1564. NCBI lineage: Bacteria > Bacillati > Bacillota > Bacilli > Caryophanales > Fictibacillaceae > Pseudalkalibacillus > Pseudalkalibacillus sp. NRS-1564. The sequence continues at coordinate 68,060 of NZ_JBITPM010000040.1, forward strand.
TTGGACGCTTCAAACAGCGTGATCAGGATCACAAGTTAGAAGCTGCACTTGACAATACGTCAATTATTCCTGCAGCACTCGGTGCGCTCGAAGAACAGAAGCCGTTTGAGGGATCTTATGTTATTCGTAATACAAACCGCGTTGCAGGTGCTCTACTAGGACATGAAATTACGAAGCGCTATGGCGCAGAAGGACTTCCAGAAGATATGATTCGCTTACACTTCACAGGTTCAGCAGGTCAAAGTTTTGGAGCCTTCGTACCAAATGGCGTCACAATGCAACTAGAAGGCGATGCAAATGATTATGTAGGTAAAGGGTTATCAGGTGGGAAACTGATCATCCATCCGTCAGCTAAAGCTGAATTTGCTCGTGATGAAAATACAATTGTAGGTAACGTTGCTTTCTACGGAGCAACTTCAGGTGAAGCTTATATTAGTGGTCTCGCAGGAGAGCGATTCTGTGTGAGAAATAGTGGTGCAAGTGCGGTTGTTGAAGGTATTGGAGACAACGGATGTGAATATATGACAGGTGGCCGTGTTGTTGTTCTTGGCGAGACCGGGAAGAACTTTGCAGCAGGTATGTCAGGTGGAATTGCTTATGTTCTTTCAGATGACCAGGAGGCGTTTAAGCGCAATGTAAATGCTGAAATGGTTCACATTGAATCACTACGTAACTATGACGAGATTCTTGAAGTGAAGCATATGATTCAGCAGCATGCATACTTTACTGATAGTCCAAAAGCGATCCGTTTCATTCAAAACTGGAATGAAGTTGTCGGGAAGATCGTGAAAGTAATTCCGAAAGAATTTAAGAGAATCACAGAATCATTAGAAGAATTGAAAGAAAAAGGCTATGAAGATGACGACGCAGCATATGAGGTGTTCCAACAGGCTAAGAACGGTCAAATGAAGCCACGTCAAAGCGACTTGGAACCGGTATAAGGGGAGGTATTCGATTGGGTAAGCCAACAGGTTTTTTAGACTATCCTAGAGAAAAAGCACGTGAAAGAGATCATTCAACACGTTTAAAAGATTGGGAAGAATACCAGCTTCCTCAATCTGAAGAAAATCTGAAAACGCAAGGGGCACGCTGCATGGATTGTGGCACGCCCTTCTGCCACTCAGGTATAGAACTAAATGGGAGTGCATCGGGTTGTCCACTTTATAATTTGATTCCTGAATGGAATCACCTTGTATATCAAGGGAAATGGAAAGATGCGCTAGATCGACTTCTTAAAACGAATAACTTTCCGGAATTCACCGGTAGAGTTTGCCCGGCACCGTGTGAGGGAGCCTGCGTAGCAGCTATTCCTGACGACGCTGTTGCAATAAAAAGCATCGAGAAGGAAATTATTGATCGCGGGTTTGCAGAAGGTTGGATGACACCCCAGCCTCCCAAAAATCGTACAGGTAAGAAGATTGCCATTGTAGGATCAGGTCCTGCTGGTTTAGCAGCGGCTGATCAGCTAAATAAAGCTGGTCATACTGTCACTGTATTTGAGCGTGACGATCGTATTGGTGGTTTACTAATGTACGGTATTCCTAATATGAAGCTTGATAAAGAATTAGTTGAGCGACGTGTGAAGCTTCTTGAAGATGAGGGAGTAACCTTTATTGCGAATACCGAAATTGGGAAAGATGTCACTCAAGATGAGCTTCGTGATCAGCATGATGCTGTAATTCTTTGTACAGGTGCTCAAAAGCACCGTGATCTTCCGATTGAAGGTCGTAAGCTCGGTGGCATTCATTATGCCATGGATTATTTAAGACAGAATACGAAGAGTTTGCTTGATTCTAAGCTTCAAGATAACAAGTATGTTTCTGCAGAAGGTAAAAATGTTATTGTCATCGGTGGCGGAGATACTGGAGCGGACTGTGTGGCAACTGCGCTCAGACACGGTTGCAAAAGTGTACACCAATTTGGTAAACACCCGCAGCTAACTGCCGACCGTATGATCGATAATCCTTGGCCAGAATTCCCTAAGGTTTTTACTCTTGACTATGCTTATGAAGAAGCGCAAGCAGAGCACGGGGAAGATCCTCGTCAATATTCCATCATGACGAAAAAATTCGTTGGTGACGAAGATGGCAATGTGAAGGAACTTCATACGGTTACAATCGAAAAGCATGTTGATAAGATGGGCAATGTGTTCATGAAAGAACTCCCTGGTACAGAGCAAGTTTGGCCAGTTGAGCTTGTATTCATTGCTATTGGATTTACTGGACCTGAAGAAGGGGTTCTCGAACATTTTGAAGTAGAGCAGGACAATCGGAAACGAGCGAAGGCTGAATTCGATGACTATCGCACAAACGTTGATGGTGTTTTTGCAGCAGGTGATGTTCGCAGAGGACAGAGTCTCATTGTATGGGCGATAAATGAAGGTCGCGGCGTTGCACGCGAGACCGATCGTTATCTTATGAATAAAACTGTCATGCCTTAATTGAAATAAAAAAGCACTCCTATGAAGGTAGTGACCCCGAAAGTTAGAGTAAAACTAACTTCCGGGGGTCATCACCGAAGGGGTGCTTTTTCACTTTGTTACGATGAACGATCTTTCGTGTGGATGATGGCGAGCACAAGAGCGGAAAAGCTGACCATTAACGACAGGGCCTCAAATACGCTTAGCATCACATCACTCCTTTACATATAGAATGTCACCAGCAGGGGTTGTCCTATACGCATAAGTGGAAAAGATTTGACATAAGAATACAAATTTTATACACTTAAATAAAATATCTCGAATTCGAGATAAAAGGCATCTAAAAGAACAAATTAGACGATTAAAAACCGTACTATACGGGAACCTTCTAAAGTGGATGTAATATTGAAAAGGAGACTTGTCATTTATGAAGCATACAACAGGAATACATCATATTACTGCAATTGTAGGAAATCCTCAGGAAAATATTGATTTTTATAGTGGGGTTCTTGGTCTTCGTCTCGTTAAAAAAACAGTGAACTTCGATGATCCAGGAACATACCACCTTTATTTCGGAAATGAAGAAGGGGCACCGGGTACAATCATGACCTTTTTCCCATGGTCGAAAGCACATGATGGAAAGATTGGCTCGGGTCAAGTTGGCGTAACTAGCTTCGTTGTGCCAGAAGGCAGTTTAACGTTCTGGAAAAAGCGTCTTGATAAATTAAATGTAGAAAACGGTGAGATGACTCGGTTTGGTGAAAAGGTTCTCGCTTTTGATGATCCACATGGACTACACCTTGAACTCGTTGAAAGAGAAGAAGGGGAGCGAAACACGTGGAGCTTTGGCGGTGTTAGCACAAAACATGCAATCAAAGGATTCGCTGGTGCTACATTATTGACCGGCAAGCCGGAAGCAACTATGAATGTGTTAGAAGAAGTTCTTGGTTTTATTCGTGTAGCTGAAGAAGAAGATTTTGTTCGATTTAAATCCAGTGATTCGATAGGCAACACGGTCGACGTGAAGAAAACACCGCTAGAGTCTGGAAGCATGGGCTCAGGTACCGTCCATCATATTGCGTTTCGGGCTAATGACTTCAATGATCATGAAGAATGGAGAAACTTACTCGAAGAAAAAGGGTATAATCCAACTCCGGTCGTGGATCGACAGTATTTCAATGCCATCTACTTCAGAGAAGAAGGTGGAATACTGTTCGAAATAGCGACGGATCCTCCAGGGTTTGCAAAAGATGAAGACCCTGATGAAATGGGGAAAAAGCTTCTTCTACCACCATGGCTAGAAGAGAAACGATCTCAAATTGAAAATCATCTTGAACCAGCAGAAGCAAGAGTTCTAAATGGTGACAAATGATGAAGCATCTTTTTAAACAAGGAAAGAAAGAGCTTCCGACCCTGTTACTACTTCATGGTACTGGCGGAACAGAAGAAGATTTGGTTCCTTTAGCTGAGCTTATTGCGCCTGGGCACTCCATTCTGAGTGTGAGAGGGAATGTATCAGAAAACGGGATGGCGCGCTATTTCAAACGATTAGCAGAAGGCGTTTTTGATGAAGCGGATTTAATAGAGAGAACACATGAATTAAATGCTTTCATCGATGAATCATCAGAAAAATACGATTTTGAGCGTAACAACGTTATTGCAATAGGCTACTCGAATGGCGCCAACATCGCAGCTAGCCTTCTATTCCACGATGCAAAGGCGCTTAAAGGCGCTGTCCTACATCATCCTATGGTGCCACTGCGTCATCTGGAGCTACCGAACCTTAAGCAAAAACGAATTTTTATAGGCGCTGGTGAAAATGATCCCATTTGCGCCCCTCAAGAAACAAAGGAACTTCAGGAAATGTTCTCTCATGCTGGGGCAGAGGTAACGGTTCATTGGGAAAGTGCAGGTCATCAATTAACGAGATCAGAAGTAGAAAAAGCGGCAGAATGGTTTAAGAAAAACTATTAGAACAGCTGGTTGATATTAATTAGTTATACAATAAAAAAAGTGGAAGCGAGTAACAAAATCAAATGATTTTGTTGCTCGTTTTTTTATATGTTCATGTGATTTATCTAGAATTTTTCATCAATAAAGTTAGGAATGATTACGTAGTAGCTCATCATCGTTGGCTTACTTAGTATCGGAAAGTTGTTTTGGAACGATAGAAGAATAGCGGAAATTCATTGTTAATAGAGCTTAATCGTTTAATTAGAGAAATGCGGCCCTGTTATCCCGATAACAGGGCCGCATTTTCATTTAAGCAACTGATTTGGATGTTTTCTTTTTATCACGATCGATGACAGCTGCCCCAATAATATCACCAAGTACGTTCGAAGCTGTACCAGCCATGCCAATCATGACGTCAACTCCAGCGATTAAAGCAACAATTTCTAAGGGAAGGTTAAACATGGTTAACACTGCTGATAATGTCACTAGGCCGGCAGCGGGAATCCCTGCCGTTCCTATGGAGAGAAGTGTACCTATGGCAACAATGGTCACATAATCCATAACGGAGAAGTTTAACCCGGTGACGTTTGCAGCAAAAACGATCGACACACCCATTCTTAACGCCCCTCCATCTGAATTGAAGACGGCCCCGATTGGTAAAGAAAAGTTCACAATTCGTTCTGAGATGCCGGCTTTTTTAGCAGAGTCAATCGCGATTGGAAGCGAAGCGATACTACTTGATGTAAAAAATGCTGTTAAGTAAGCATCTTTCGTTTGAGAAAAGAAGTTTTTAATACTTAATTTCGCGTACTTTAGAAAAGAAGTATAAATCAATGCCCAAAGTAATAGAACGCCTAAATAAAAAACACCTGTGAAAGCAAGTAAAGATTGGAACGTTTGCCAGCCTTGATTGCCGAAGGATGTTGCACTAATGGCGAAGATGCCAATCGGTGCATAAAGCAAAATACCTTGCAGTAACAAAAAGAATAAGTCATTTGCAGCGGAGAATAGCTTATGAAGTCTCTCGCCAGATTCGCGCAGGTCATTTTTCTCAGAATAGCGCATTTTCCCCATAGTTAATCCAATGATTACAGCAAGAAAGAGTATACCCATGAGTTGTCCTGAAGAAAAGGTTTCAAAAAGGTTATTCGGAACGATATTTAAGAGAACATCAGAAAAACCAGGAGTGTCAGGCTTTTCAACTTTCGTATCCGGAAGTGTTAGACCAGACCCAGGGCTAATCCATAAAGCGATTGTAACACCTATTAAAACAGCGGCTGCTGTTGTTAATCCGTAATATACTAACAGTTTCCCACCTAATTTCCCAAGGTATTTTGGGTTCATTTGATTGATTGCGAGCACAACTGTTAGAAAAATAACTGGAATGGCTATCAGGTTAAGCAAGTTGATTAGAATGGTGCCAAGCGGTTTAATGAATTCTATACTTGAGCCAAAAAGAATTCCCGCTGTAATACCAAGTATAAAGCCAAGCGTCATTTTTAGTATGAATGAAGAATTTTTATACATATGCCACATTTTTTGCATTGTTCCACCTCTTATTAAATAGTGTTATTAGTATAACAGCTAGATAATAAATTGTTTAGAATTTAAATTTTCATTTATCGTATTTGTTAAAATTATATGGTTTATATAACAATGAGCCAATGGTGTTTATGTTAGTTGATAGCACGTGTCCACCGAATACAGTTTCACTTCATTTTTTATTTCAATATAGTTTCTAAGGTGGAGCTGTTCTCTCCGGAAATCATCTTAAACGACATGGTATACTAGCTTTGAAGGAAATTAAAGGAGATAATCGGATGATTTTTACAACTGCAGGGAGACCGACTGAAGCACTCATTAAAGAGGCTATAAAACTGAGTCATTATTATGAAGGTACTTACATATCAAGAGAAAAACGATCGATTCAACAAATCATTGACCTTTATCAGGAAATAGTTGTGGTTGTCGGTTTTGATCGATTATATTTGTATAAAGAAAGCGCTGAAACACCGATTTTCTTTCATCCAAACTCAGCCATGTTTCGTTGCAGGGCGGTTCTAAATGGACGTGATGATGCGTTCATTAAAGCGAGTGGGCTTAGTGAAGGAATGAGCTTGTTAGATTGTACAGCAGGTCTTGGTTCTGACAGCATCGTTGCGAGTTTAGTAGTAGGCGAATTCGGTAGTGTCCAAGCAATTGAGGGATCAGAGCACGCACTATTACTTCAAGAAGGATTAAAAAAATGGGAAAGTAATAATAACTACGTAGATAAGGCGATGAGGCGAATAACAGTTCGAAGTAATAAATATGAAGACGTATTACCTCATTTAATGGCGAACTCGGTTGATGTTGTATATTTTGACCCAATGTTTGAAGATTCTATTTTAGCATCTGACGGCGTTTGTGGCATCAAACAGGTTGCGATTTATGGTGCACTCACAGAAAATATGGTGATAGAAGCTAGACGAGTTGCTCGCATAAGAGTCATTTTAAAAGATTCTTGGAAAAGCTCGCGGTTTGAACAGTTAGGTTTTCAACAACAAATTCGAAAAACATCGAAATTTCATTATGGAATACTTGAATGCAAGGAGTGAGGCGCTTTGTTACCAGACCATCTTGATCACCAGTTGAAAATTTTGTTTATCGGTTTTAACCCTGGACTCCAGTCCGAGAACGAGGGGCATCATTATGCAAACCCAACAAATCGTTTTTATTCTGTATTAAAAGAAGCGGGTCTTACAGATCGTAAGCTCTTACCAGAGGAAGATCATAGGCTTTTAGAATATGGATATGGACTCACGAATATCGTAGATCGTCCTACGCGAGGAGCGGCTGACTTAACGTCTGATGATTACACAAAAGGACGAGAGCAGCTTAGCAAGAAAATTAGGTTGTACAAGCCCAAAGTCAATTGTTTTGTAGGAAAAGGAGTTTACCAGAAATTCTCGGGTGTTAGAAAGGCTGAGTGGGGATATCAACCCGTTACTCAAATAGGTGGTGTGCAAGATTTTGTGGCACCATCAACTAGCGGATTAGTTAGGATGACGCTTGAGGAATTAGTAGAAATCTATCGGCATTTAAGTACAATGCTAAGAAAATGAACGACATAGATTTTGTACTCATTCGAGAATCAACAATATCTAGCTAAGTACAGAGAAATAGTCCCTTCGTAAGAACATGTCGTACATTACTGGTGCAACATTAATCGAAAATCCTCTAATGATTACCCATTACGAGCATATATTATTTAAAAAGCTATGTTAGTTAATAGTGATGATATATCGGCTTTCGGTAAAAAACAACAACGTTCAATCTAGCCATTAAAGAGGGTGAATGGTGTGGCTTTTATGTTTGATAAAGATCGATTTGTAGATGATCGTTCCTTAAGTCTGAGCGTGAAAAACAAAGGGCTAAACTATGGTTTAGGTTGCATAGAAGGTATCCGTGCATTTTGGAATAAAGAACAAAAGCAACTTTTTGTTTTTCGATTAGATGATCATTTTAAAAGGTTCCACGGCTCTGGAAAAAGCTTGTATATTCCCATTCCCTATTCTATAGATCAGTTGTCTGAGATTACCAGACAGTTACTATTAATCAACCAAGTGACTCAAGACGTTTATATACGGCCGCTTTGTTTCAAAGGAGCTAATACGTTACGTCCAGATTTAAATGATCCATTAAATCATCTAGCAATCTATCTGGATCTTACCGAGTATGAGCCAAAAGCTTCTATAAATGTATGTGTTTCCTCTTGGACAAGAGTAGGAAGTAATATGATTCCTCCACAAACAAAATCAACAGCTGGTTACTTGAATTCAGGGTTGGCAATTAATGAAGCGATGTTAAACGGTTATGATGGGGCTCTTTTTTTAACTAGAGAAGGGAATGTTAGTGAAGGAGCTACTAATAACCTCTTTATCGTACGAGGGAATGAAGTTGTGACTCCTCCAGTATCAGATGATATTCTTCCTGGAATCACTCGGAATACCGTTGCTCAAATTGTATACAGAGAGTTAGGATTATCAATGCGAGAACAGAGTATTACGAGAGTTGAGTTATACGAGGCAGATGAAGTGTTTCTTACGGGAACGGCTATTGGAATTAAGCCAGTAGTGGAGATAGATCGGAGAATAATAGGAAATGGTAAAATCGGTCTGATTACACAGAAAATCCAAAAAACGTATGACCAGATCGTTCGTGGGGAAATGTCATCCTATATTAGCTACTGTACTTCTGTGTATTAAAATGCAAAGATCTTCGAGCTAAATCGCGTAAGGTACTATATCCTTTACGATGTAATTTTTTTATTAAACGAGTAAATAGAAGAGAAAATCAATTTGCCAAACCGTTAATCTTAGCACCAGCATAAACTGCTTTTATTTCTATTTATGTAGTATTTAATTTTATTTTGATATACTTTACTGACGATTTCTACCATTATTTCTTAGCGGTTTAGCGAATTGGTTTATTAGTTGGATGAGACAGGATATAGAAATGGGGTCCATCAATAAAAGGGATGTCAAGTATATTTATTATAGATAAAACGGTTATCACCATTTAGGGACAAAGTGATAACCGTTCATATTTTCTATACAAATCGTAGCAACAATCGCTTCAACAGAGGCGTTAAATAAGCGGGAATCTCATTAGCAGAAGGAATCACAAGGCTTTGTGTGCCGTAGATATTTCGCATCGTATTTTTTTCCTTTTCCTGTGGTTCCCCGTTAGATAAGAAAACACCGATTACTTCAAAGCCTTTTTTCCTTGTTTGCATCACGGCTTCATGAGTATCAATGATACCATTTTCGCTGTAATCGTATGCGGAAGGCTCGCCGTCTGTAAACACAAGTAAAATTTTATGTTTTTCATTTCGTTCAGCTAATTCTTGAGCAACTTTTCGAATCGCATACCCATCCCGATTGTCTTCTTCAGGTTCCAATTGCATAATTTTAGCCCCTTCATGAGCTTGAGTCGATCGGTTGTAATCAACAATTTGAAACAGGGTATTCGGTTGTTCCTGATCATCAGCATCGAATGCATCTTCATAGAATCCAGTGATCGAGTGTTTAATATTTAGTCCTTTTAGCGTCTCATGGAAAAGCGTAATACCTAGTCGTGTTTCTTCCATCTTGTCGTACATCGATGCCGAGCAATCGACGAGTAACGAGAACGTTACATCAAGCTCTGTACTAGGCGCATTCTTTTTATAAAAGAGACGAGGGTTTTCGTCTGTTAATAGCCTTAGTAGCTTGCGGTTCAATCGTCCAAAATGAAGATCACTTCTAGGAGCAATTTGTTTTTGCTCGATCGTTTTCTGGATCGCAGCACGAAGTGATTTTTCAGCGTATTGGATGTCAGCCTTCGCAGTTCGATAATTCGAAAGCTCTTCAGAAGTTGGTTTTTCGGCATGACGAATCACTTCTTTTACGTTTCGATTCGCTTCACCTAGAGGATCCTGTGAAGAAGCAACTGCTTTTGTATCACGACTTTCAAGAATTGCCTCTTCATCAAACTGACTGCCCTCTGACTGCTTAGAAGCACCTTGGACACTGACAAAGGCCTGATCACCAGATTCTTCTTTTCGCTCGCCTTCTCCGATCAGATCTGATTTAGCGCCTTCTTCTAAGTCAAATTGAAGGAAGTTGGATCCTTCTTGCTCCTGCTCTTCATGCCACGTATTCATTTCCTCATCATACGTTTCTTTATCTTCTTTATCAGTCGTTTCCATCGTATCGTCACTTTTTAACTGACGAGCTTCTTCATCTTCAACAACAGTGGAAGCGTTGACCGAGGTTCCATACATCGTTAAATATTCTGTTGTCATATCGAAATGATCAACATTCAGCTCCTGACAAAATGCGCTTGTGAGAGTGGCAACGTCTTTTGTTGAACTAGCTTTAGAAATCTCTATAATTAAATGGCGCAGATAGGGCTTATATTCTGCTAGTTCATTTCCTAGAGCAACTGGTTTACCGATCGCTTGTAGATAGATTGCGCAGAATAATGCATCAAGCAGCTGATTCTGGCGATTATGAACTTCAAGACGACCACGAAAACGCTTTTGAAATAACATTCGTCTTGTATCAAAAGCAGCGCTCATTCCTGGTCGGATAGACATACAAATCTGCTCGAGTCTTATATCCTCTAATAATGCAAACAGTTGTTTACGGAAAAGAGGATGTGATTGTTGTTTGATAGTGGAGAGGTAGTGATCTACTTCATTGAAATTCGTATAATGAACATTACCAAGTGCACGAAGGTAGATATCACTTTTCATACCATCATATTGCGTTCCATCAAAAATATCATTCCAATAATGACTGACCGTAATCAACTGTTCAGCTGGTCTGTAGTAAGAATGGAAAGCGAACTGAACTTCACTCTCTAGATGACTCAGTGTTTCCGCGAGATCAGATAAACTTAGATGAAGAAACGGATCAGTCTGATTCTCAGCAAAGTTTAGAAACTTCATTTATGATTTCTCCTGATAACGTCCGAAAATTGTTTCTGCGATGTTTTCCACTGCAGCTTTTTCACGCTCATCTTCAAGCTTATCTGTAATCGCTCGTTTAATCGCGCGTCTCGCTTCCATAAATGTTGTTAAGTCACAAGCGTCTAGAAGTGAACGAGGAGAGGCGGCTTCCTCTGAAATTTGACCATCTCTTACTTTTGATTGAAGGTCAGCAGATAACGTAACAAACTGATCCAGCTGTTTTGAATCATCTAAAAGCGATTGTTCACTTAACATTTCTTTTAAAGCTTCTCCCTGTAGGTAAGGTACTTCTATCACGATAAAACGATTTTTTAATGCTTCATTTAATGGTGCTGTTCCAATATATCCTTCATTAATTGCAGCAATGACGCCAAAGTTCTCTTTTGCCCGAACCGTTTCTCCTGTGAAAGGGTTTAGAACCATACGACGATAGTCAAGTACACCATTTAGAATGGGAAGTGTTTCTGCTTTAGCTGTATTAATTTCATCAATATAGAGAAGTTCGCCGTTTTTCATCGCGTTTTCTACTGGTCCAGGAATGAATGTAATATGAGCATTGTTTTGTTCGTCATATGTTAACGTTTTATACCCTAGAAGCGCTTCCGCATCAAGGTCAACAGAACAGTTAATCGAGTACATTGGCTGGTTAAAGAAGTAGCTAATTAGTTCGGCAAGTTTTGTCTTACCAGCACCTGTTGGACCTTTAAGAAGCACATTTTTACCTAGAATCAAAGCTGTGACGGCATCTTTTACGATCGACATATCTGGTGCTGTATAGCCTTCAGATCCGATGAGATAGTGCTCTGGATTGGAGTTTGCCTCGCGTCTTGCTTCAATACGGTCTTGTATTTTATCTGGAATATCAAACGTTTCATATAATTGCATCTTTTATACCTCCGAGTTTCGAATTCATGTCTATTCAAAAGTTAACTATAACGGAAAAAAAACAGTCTCTGTCTAATGAAAGTCGTTCTAATGCCAACGTCAATCATTTTACCAGGCGGAATAGATGAGCTATACTAGTTCTAGCAAGTAGGCCTAAGAAAGAAGGGGGCATAAGAATGAAGCCTATTCAAATAGAAAAAGTACAAGAAATCCTTGAAACATTTGAGAACAAAGAACTGTATTTTCACTTAGAAACAACGAGTGGAGCCTATGCTGCTCAAGATAAAGAAAAGCTTGCGGTTGGAGCTTACATAAGAAATGGCTCAATCAAATTCACCAATGTCAAAATGGCAGGTAGCGGTCCATTCCGCGTTGGGTTTAAATTAAATGACGGTTGGATGTATGCTGAAGGCTTAACGGATTATCAATTGGATGATGGTCGTTTATTAATGGCAGGTCATGATTCGAGCGGCCGTTTAGCAGTAGCTGTTCAATTAAGCTATACACCATTCGACTAAGGAGGAAACGATTATGGAGAAACAAGTCCTCGTTGTCTTCCCGCATCCGGATGATGAAGCTTTCGGAACTGCAGGGTTGATAACGAAATTTGTAAATGAAGGCGTGCCTGTCACTTATGCATGTGCAACGCTCGGAGAAATGGGACGCAATATGGGGAATCCATTTTTTGCGACAAGAGAAACACTTCCAGAAGTACGAAAGAAAGAATTACAAGATGCCTGCAACGCTATGGGCGTAAAAGATCTTCGCATGCTCGGGTTTAGAGACAAGACGCTTGAGTTTGAAGACCCTGAACTGCTTGTTTCTACAATTGGAGAGCTAGTTGATGAATTAAACCCATCATTAATTATTACATTTTATCCAGAATACGGTATCCATCCGGATCATGATGCTTGCTCTGCAGCTGTCATAGAAACGTTAAAACGGATCCCGAAGGAAAAACGTCCAACGGTTTATGCTTTACCAATTACTCCGGACCGTGAAGTGGTACTTGGTAAACCTGATAAAGTTTTTGACGTAACGGATGTGTTAGAAACGAAGATCAAAACCATTGAAGCTCACCGCTCCCAAACAGAGGCGATGGTGGCAAGACTTGAAGATGGTTCAATGGATCCGAATTCTGAAATGATGTCGTTTATTAAACAAGAATCCTTCTGGATCTATCCATTTGATGAATAAGATCTGTTGGGTTCATATCTATTCCGTGTAGAACATGTTATAATTTGCACTATATTACGATAGATGGAGGAATACGACCTAAATGATTACAGTTACAGATGTCGGCTTACGATATGGTGATCGTAAGCTTTTTGAAGATGTTAATATTAAATTTACTCCAGGAAACTGTTATGGACTAATCGGTGCTAATGGTGCTGGTAAGTCAACGTTTCTTAAGATTTTATCAGGTGAAATCGAACCACAAACTGGCGATGTTCATATGGGACCGGGAGAACGACTTGCCGTCCTGAAACAGAACCATTTTGAATACGAAGAGTATGAGGTTCTTAACACCGTAATTATGGGACATGCACGTCTTCATGAAGTGATGCAGGAAAAGAATGCGATCTACATGAAAGAGGATTTCTCTGATGAAGATGGTATGAAAGCTGCAGAGCTTGAAGGTGAATTTGCTGACCTTAACGGGTGGGAAGCTGAATCAGATGCAGCTGTATTGCTTAGAGGACTTGGTATTTCTGAAGATCTTCATGATAAGAAGCTTGCAGACCTTACTGGTTCTGAAAAAGTGAAAGTACTTCTTGCACAGGCTCTTTTTGGTTCTCCTGATATTCTTCTACTGGATGAGCCTACGAACAACCTTGATCTTGGCGCAATTCAATGGTTAGAAGAGTTCCTTATTAACTTTGAGAATACCGTTATTGTTGTGTCCCATGACCGTCACTTCCTAAACAAAGTATGTACGCACATGGCTGACCTTGATTACGGTAAAATCCAAGTGTATGTGGGTAACTACGATTTCTGGTATGAATCAAGCCAGCTTGCTCGTACGATGAAAGAGGATGCGAACAAGAAAAAAGAAGAGAAAGTAAAGGAACTTCAGGCGTTTATCCAGCGCTTTAGCGCGAACGCGTCGAAGTCTAAACAGGCTACGTCACGTAAGAAGCTTCTTGATAAGATTACGCTTGATGATATTAAGCCTTCTTCAAGAAAATATCCTTACGTAGCCTTTACACCAAATCGTGAAATCGGAAACGACGTGCTTCACGTTGAAGGTTTAACAAAAACGATTGATGGTGTAAAAGTACTTGATAACGTAAGCTTTATGCTAAATAAAGACGATAAAGTGGCACTCGTAGGTCGTAATGAAATTGCGAATACGGCGCTAATTAAAATCTTGATGGGTGAAATGGAAGCAGATAGCGGAACGTTCAAGTGGGGTGTTACCACTTCTCAAGCTTACTTCCCTAAAGATAACTCTGATTACTTTGAGGGTGTGGATACGAACCTTGTTAACTGGCTTCGTCAATATTCCCCAGAAGATCAAAGCGAAAGCTTCCTACGCGGCTTCCTTGGAAGAATGCTTTTCTCTGGTGAAGAAGTATTGAAGAAAGCGAGCGTTCTTTCCGGTGGCGAAAAAGTTCGCTGCATGCTTTCAAAAATGATGCTTAGCGGTGCGAATGTTCTTGTACTTGACGATCCGACAAACCACCTGGATCTTGAATCAATTACTGCACTCAACAATGGTCTTATGAATTTCAAAGGTGCAATGATCTTTACATCTCATGACCACCAGTTCATTCAAACGATCGCAAATAGAGTAATTGAAGTAACACCTAAAGGGATCATTGATAAAGAAGCAACTTATGATGAGTACCTTGAAAACACTGAATTACAAGCAAAAGCACAAGAAATGTACAAGTAATACAAAAAGCGGCACCCTTCCGGGAGCCGCTTTTTGTTTATATAATTCTTCCGACTCTTTGTACGTGACGGAGACGCAGGAAGAGCGTAATAGCAGCAACGAAAAGTCCCGCACTAAGCCCAACCCAGTAGCCGTATGGACCGAACGCTGTGTATTTCGCTAGTAAATAGCCTGAAGGAAGGCCAATCACCCAGTAAGAAATGAGACTCATAACAAGCGTTACGTTAACATCTTTATATCCTCTGAGCGCTCCTTGTATGGGAGCAGCAACGGCATCGGAAAGCTGAAAGAAGATGGCGTAAATAAGGAATACTTTAATTAAATCAAACACTTCCATGTTGCTTGTATACCAACTCGCGACGGTGTCATTGAAGAGAAATAAACAAAGAGCTGATAGTAAGGCCATTAGAACAGCAAAGACAATGCCCATATAGCTGTATTGCTTTGCATCCTGTAATCTTCTTGCCCCAACCTCAAATCCAATAGCAATTGTTAACGCCATTGATATACTAAGGGGGATCATATATAGAAGAGAGGCAAAATTAATGGCTGCCTGGTGAGCAGCGATCGTTTCGGTTGTATACGTGCTCATTAAAAGTGTAACGGCTGCAAAAATACTGACTTCAAAAAAGATAGAAAAACCTATCGGAACACCGATTTTTAGCTGTTCTTTCCAGGTAGAAAAGGATATTGGATAAAAACGTTTGAAAATCCTATACGCTCGGAATGGCCTTACTCTAATGACAACAAGTAAGGCGATTAAAAGAATAAACCAATAAGTGATCGCTGATGCATATCCAGCACCAACACCTCCTAATTGAGGGAATCCCCATTTACCGAAAATCAAAACATAATTGAAGAATACATTGATTGGAAGAGACGTGAGCGTGACTAGCATCGTCGTCCTTGTTTCTCCAAGTGCATCAAAGAAACTCCTTAGAACGGAGTAAATAAACAGTGGAATAATCCCGAAGGAAAGTCCGATGAGGTAATCTTTTGCAATTTGAGCAACTTTGTTATTAAGATCCATGGTGTTTAAAATAGGGTCTAATATAAAATAACCAACAACTAATATACTAACGGAAAGAGCAACCGAAAGATAAATGCCCTGAAGTACTGAAAATGAAACCCGATCTTCCTGCTTTGCACCGATATAATGCGAAACAATCGGAGTGATGGCAAGCAATATGCCACTTAATCCTGTAAATACAGGAACCCAGAGACTTGAACCAATGGCAACTCCTGCAAGATCATTTGCTCCAGCTCTTCCACTCATAATCGTATCTACGAAATTCATTGAGTAGAGACCAACTTGAGTGATTAAAATGGGATAAAGAATGATGACTAATAATTTGATCTTTTCCTTGATCGTTTTAGTTGGATACATGGTGCAACATCCTTGCTATGTAGAATACTGAACATGGAAATTATAGCATATTCCCCATCTTAGATTATGTAGTTATGATATACTTAGTATGTGAAGTGTTGAGCATAGTTTTGAAGTGAGGTGAATGGATCTGTGGCTACTACCAGAGACTCGAAAACAAACATTATTCTTTTTGATGGGGTTTGTAATTTATGCAATGGATTAGTGAAGTTTATGTTTAAGTATGATAAAAAAGCTGTTTTTTCTTTTGCTTCTCTCCAATCGGATACGGCTAAGCGTCTCCTTCATGACGCTGAACTAACAGACGTTCCGGATAGTGTGATTGTTATTAAGAATGGAGAGGCACTCGTTAAATCAGATGCAGCTCTTTATATTGTAAAGCAGCTAGGAGGCTTTTTTAGTCTTTTTCTTGTACTTCGACTTTTACCATTACGGCTAAGAGACAAAATTTATGACGGCATTGCAAAGCGCCGTTACAAATGGTTTGGGGAAAATGAAAGTTGTATGATTCCATCAAAAAAACAAAAAGAAAGGTTTCTATAATTTTAGGTCTAACTTTTTAATAGTTATTGTTAATTATCGTTAATTCCCATTAAATCTTTCTATATACTTCTCGAAAGCAATGAATGGCGAACGATTTTATTAAAAATATATTTAATGTTCATGTTTTAGTTGTGATGATCAAGAATGTCTGTTATGGTATTAAAGTACTAACTTAATCATTTCTTACTCGTATATTCTCAGAAATATGGTCTGAGTGTTTCTACCCGGTTCCCGTTAAAGTACTGGACTACGAGTTGAAGTATGCATGTAGCTGACTTAACATTTAGTTTTACTAATAACTTTGGCAGGGATATTTGACGCATATTTTAACTTTCGTAGGTCTGGACGGTAGAACATCTTCTACAAAATCCTGGCCTATTTCTTTTGATTTTAATACGAGAATCACATTCTAGAAAGGAAGAATGACGACGGAAGAAAAGTTTACTATTGTCAGTCACAAATCACGTATTTGATGAAGAAGAGTGTCCGAACTTACATACTAGGGAGAGAAAATCGATGAGGAAACCATTTTTTAAAAAATACGCTACATCAGCTATGATAACTTTACTTTTGTTAGTTGTTTTGTCAGCCTGTAACTCTGCACCAGAATCTTCAGCTGAACAAGAGAAAACAGAAAGACCAATCATTGTACAGGGACCAATGCCAATTGAAGCAGAAGAGTTCGCACAAAAATTAGAGAATGTAACAGAAGAAAATTCAGGTTCGTTCGTTTTTTACAAAGGAACGGTGGATGATTATCCTGTTATCGTTACGAAAACAGGTAAGGGAATGGAGAATACGGCAGCTGCAACTGCACTAGCAATAGAGAAGTATAACCCGATCGCGATTATCAATCAAGGAACATCAGGAGGACATGATCCTGAATTGGACGTATTTGATATCGTATTAGGGCAAAGAACCACAAACACGGGTTCATTAAAAACAACTAATCTCGAGGAGAATGAGGGTATTAAGCCAACGGAATGGAAACCAATGGACTTAATGGCGTCTGAAGGTAGCGCAGGAGAAGATCCAGATGCAGAAAATATCCGATACTTTGATGGAGATAAGGACTTACTTGCTGCCGCGAACGCCGTGAAGGATGAATATACAAAAGGAGAAGTTGTGGAAGGAACAATTGGTTCAGCGGATGTATGGAATAATGAAATTGATCGTATCAAGTGGTTTCATGAAAATTATGGTACATCCGTTGAAGAAATGGAAGGTGCTGCAGGAGCACAAATCGCTCAAGCTTTCGATGTGCCTTTCCTAGGGATTCGTATTCTTTCAAATAATAAAGTAAATGGAGGAGAATACAACCCAAATACTGCTGAAGCAAATCAGGAGTATGTTTATAAGGTCGTTCAACAATATATTAAGGATCAAAAAGATAACTAGCATCCATGAAGTGTCTAGTAATCGTAGACCATAAATACAACCATGGGATTTAACAAAAACAGCTTAAGTAGTAAGTGCGGAGAGAGCCGTACTTCACTTAGGCTGTTTTTTTGATCCATCTTCTTTTAAAGACTCGCGACAGAATGCTAGTTTTTTGTACATTTTATTTTACATTTTGTATAGTGCATGGAGGAAATGAATCTTCTACACTTTTATTAGAAAGAAAATTCAGTTAACTAATGTGAATAGGAGGGCATACATATGGCAGATTCAGTGAAAATTGGCCTAATTCAGGCAAAAAATGATGTGGAAGGTAGTGAATCAGTTGACCTTCACAAAGAAAAAGCCATTGAAAAACATATTCACCTTGTAAGAGAAGCAAGTGAAAAAGGAGCTCAAATTGTTTGTCTTCAGGAGATCTTCTATGGACCGTATTTTTGTGCCGAGCAGAATACAAAGTGGTATGACGCTGCAGAAGAGATCCCCGAGGGTCCAACGACAGTGAGATTTCAGGCGCTTGCTCGAGAACTTGGTATTGTCATTGTTCTACCTATTTATGAGCGAGAAGGCATCTCAACCTATTATAATACTGCTGCGGTTATTGATGCTGATGGTTCTTATCTTGGTAAGTACCGGAAACAACACATTCCACATGTAGCAGTTGGAGACAACGGACACGGATTCTGGGAAAAATACTACTTTAAGCCTGGTAATCTTGGTTATCCGGTATTCGACACGGCTTTCGCAAAGATAGGCGTGTATATTTGTTATGATCGTCATTTTCCAGAAGGAGCAAGACTGCTTGGTTTAAACGGCGCAGAGATCGTTTTTAATCCTTCTGCAACGGTAGCTGGACTTTCTGAGTACTTATGGAAGCTAGAGCAGCCAGCTCATGCTGTTGCGAACGGTTACTATCTTGGAGCCATTAATCGAGTTGGGACAGAGGGACCTTGGAACATGGGTGAATTCTATGGACAATCTTATCTTGTTGATCCACGAGGCAATTTTGTAGCGATGGGTTCAAGGGATGAAGATGAAGTGATTATCGGTGATGTAAATAAAAAGATGATTCGTGAAGTTCGAGATACGTGGCAATTTTATCGCGATCGCCGTCCTGAGACTTATGGGGAAATGACTTCACTATTGCCTTGATGGGAGTGAAAGCAGGTGTGGCTTCGCCGCCTGCTTTTTCATTTAAGGATCTATTAGTTTATCAAGCGGAAATGCGTAATTTAAACAGGGGGGACGAATATGAATACAAGCGAACCAGCGATCCAAAAGGAACTGCAGAAAAGGTTTACTGAAGTTGTTCCACCTCTCACGAATCAGGAAGCGTTTCAAGAATCTCAAAGATGTCTTTATTGCTATGATGCTCCTTGTATCAAGGCGTGTCCAACCGGCATAGATATACCAACTTTCATTAAAAAAATCGCTTCAGGAAACATGAAAGGGTCAGCAAAAACAATTATGACTGCAAACCCAGTAGGAGCGAGCTGTGCGAGAGTATGTCCGACAGAAGAACTATGTGAAGGTGCATGTGTGTTAAATCATTCGACAAAACCAATTTTAATTGGTAATTTGCAGCGTTACGCTACAGATTGGGCAATTAAAAATGATCAAGTGCTATTTAAACAAGGACAACCAAACGGGAAGAAAGTCGCCATTGTAGGTGGCGGCCCAGCCGGTCTATCAGCTGCTCGCGAACTTGCGCTACTTGGCTATAGTGTCACAATCTATGAAGCCGAGAAACAGGCAGGTGGACTTGATACGTATGGCATCGTGTCTTTTCGGTTACCAAAAGCCATTTCACTCTGGGAAGTGGAGCAAATTGAAAGGTTAGGCGTCACCATTAAAACGGGTGTGAAAATAGGCGTTGATCTTCCATTTGAAGAGTTAGTTTCAACAAATGACCGTGTTATTTTAGCAATTGGCATGGCAAATGTTCCAGATCTTCAAATTTCAGGGGAAGAAGCTGATGGTGTTTACGATGCCATTGAACTCGTCAAAATGACAAAGAATGCGCCATTTCCAACTCACTTAAAAGGAAAGAAAGTTGTTGTGGTAGGAGCAGGGAATACAGCGATTGATGGGGCAACCTGCTCTGTTCGACTCGGTGCAGAAAACGTCAAAATACTTTATCGTCGATCTGAACAAGAAATGACTGCTTATGACTTTGAATATGAATTTGCCAAGCAGGATGGCGTTGAGTTTCGCTGGTTAACACAGCCGGTTGAAATAATGACAAATGAAACTGGCGATGTAGAAGGAATGAAATGCGTCAAGATGAAGCTTGGAGAAGCGGCTGAAGATGGGCGAAGGAGGACAGAGCCTATTCCTGATTCTGAATTCCTTATTGAATGTGATGTTGTTGTGAAAGCGATTGGCCAAAAGCGGCATCTTCCATTTATAGAAGAGCTTGGTCTTGCTCATAAAGACGGTGTCATTTTAATTAACCAAGAAACGATGGAAACATCGAATCCCAAAATCTATGCGTGTGGAGATGTTATTTTCGGAAAAGGACAGGGAGAAGCCATGGTTGTTTCAGCGGCTCAACAGGGGAAAACGGCTGCTTATCATATGCATGAAAGCTTAAAAGCAACGTACTCAGCGTAAGAGGAGAAAGGGGAATATCGATGGCAGATCTTAGAACGAATCTTGCGGGTATCACTTCACCGAACCCATTTTGGTTAGCATCCGCTCCGCCTACCAATTCCGGGTACCAAGTACAACGTGCATTCGAAGCGGGATGGGGAGGAGCTGTTTGGAAAACGCTTGGAGACCCGATCCTGAATGTTTCTTCGAGATACGCAGCCGTTCATTTCAATGGCCAAAGAGTAGCGGGTTTTAATAATATCGAGCTAATTACAGATCGGCCACTTGAAGTGAATTTGAAAGAAATCTATGAAACGAAGAAAAAATTTCCTAACCACGCCGTTGTCGCTTCATTAATGGTTGAGCCTAATCAGGAAGCATGGCATGAAATCGTTAAAAAGACGGAAGCAGCTGGCGTTGATGGCCTTGAGCTTAATTTTGGCTGTCCACATGGAATGGCTGAACGGGGAATGGGCTCTGCTTCAGGGCAGGTCCCTGAGCTTGTGGAGAAACAAACTTTTTGGGCAAAAGAAGCTGCAGAAACTCCAGTCATCGTTAAGTTAACGCCTAATATTACAGATATCACAGCGACGGCTGAGGCAGCTGTTAGAGGCGGAGCTGATGCGGTGAGTATGATTAATACAATTAATAGTCTTGCTGGGGTTGATATTGATACATGGCTACCGATTCCGCATGTTGGCGGAAAAGGAGCGCATGGCGGCTACTGTGGTCCAGCGGTTAAGCCGATTGCGCTAAATATGGTAAGTGAATGTGCGAGAAACAGCCGTATTAACGTGCCGATTTCTGGAATGGGCGGTGTATCTAACTGGCAAAATGCAATTGAATTTATGTTGATGGGGGCAAGCAATGTTCAAATTTGTACAGCCGCCATGCATCACGGCTTTCGAATTGTGGAGGATCTTATCGACGGATTGTCCTCTTACCTTGACGAACGAGGCATTCTTTCGGTCCAAGACATCATTGGGAAATCTGTTCCAACCTTCTCTGACTGGGGTAATCTTGATCTTAACCATAAAGTGGTGGCGCGTATTAACAATGACGTTTGCATCAATTGCAATAAATGCCACATTGCATGTGAGGACACCTCGCATCAATGTATCGATATGCTAAATGACCCAAATGGGCATGCGATTCTTCAAGTAAGAGAAGAGGATTGCGTAGGCTGCAATTTATGTTCCGTTGTTTGTCCAGTTGATGGAGCAATCGATATGATTGAAGTGCAAAATGATTTGCCAAAAATGACCTGGAACGAACGTCAATCTCTTATCGGTTCGCTTAAAGATATCAAAATATCCAAATAAGTAGGGGGATTTTAAATGAAAAAAATCATTCGAAATGGGACCATTGTAACGGCCAGTGAAACGTACCGGGCAGATATTCTAATATCTGATGGTATTATTTCTTCAATTGGTAAGAACATCGAAGAAGAAGGAGCTGAAATCATTGATGCGAGTGATCGTTACGTATTTCCTGGAGGAATCGATCCACATACACATCTAGAAATGCCTTTTGGTGGTACGGTCTCAAAAGATGATTTTGAAACAGGGACGATTGCTGCAGCTTTTGGAGGCACCACATCTGTCATCGATTTTTGCCTTACTGAGAAAGGAAAGCCTCTATCAACAGCGATTAAGACATGGCACGACAAATCAAAGGATAAATCGGTCATTGATTATAGTTTTCATTTAATGATTAGCGAAATAAACGACAGTGTTTTAGAGCAGCTTCCTGATGTGATCAATCAGGAGGGGATCACATCTTTCAAAGTTTTCATGGCTTACAAAAACGTTTTTCAATCAGATGATGAAACCCTTTATCGAACTCTTTTAGCAGCTAAAGAACTCGGAGCATTGGTGATGGTTCATGCTGAGAATGGTGATGTGATTGAATATTTAACGAAGGAAGCGCTATCGAAAGGTCAGACTGAACCTATTTATCACGCATTAACGAGACCACCAGAAGTGGAAGGAGAAGCAACAGGTCGTGCGGCCCAATTAACTGGTCTTGCTTCTTCTCAACTATATGTTGTTCATGTTAGCTGTCAGGAAGCGGCTGATAAAATTGCTGAAGCAAGAAAGAAAGGCTATGACATCCATGGCGAGACTTGTCCGCAATATCTTGTTTTAGATCAAACCTACTTAGAGAAACCGAATTTCGAAGGTGCAAAGTATGTATGGAGTCCGCCACTTCGTGAAAAGTGGAACCAGGAAGCTCTTTGGACTGCTCTTCGAACTGGACAGCTTGAGACGATTGGTTCTGATCAGTGTTCATTTGATTTTAATGGTCAAAAAGACCTCGGTCGAGATGATTTTACAAAAATCCCTAATGGCGGTCCAATGATTGAAGATCGGTTTAGTATTCTTTTCTCGGAAGGAGTACTGAAAAGAAGAATTTCATTAAACCAGTTTGTTGATATTACTTCAACAAAATCAGCGAAGCTATTTGGATTATTTCCTAAGAAGGGGACAGTATCAATTGGAGCAGATGCAGATTTAGTTATATTTAACCCTGAAACAAAACGCAAAATCTCTGCTGAAACACATCATATGGCTGTAGATTACAATGCTTTTGAAGGAATGGAAATTACAGGTGAGCCAGAGACAGTTCTTGTAAGAGGAGAATTCGTAATTAAAAACAAACAGTTTGTAGGTACACCGGGGTCAGGGAAGTATATGAAGCGAGCAAAATATGGCAAGCTAAAAAACGTCACTGATAAGCCGATGATGATTCAGTAACAGACCGAAAAAGGGGATAGCTGAATGAAAAAAGATGAAAGCTATTTAAAGTCACCGGATCTTTTGCCCATTGCTCATAAAGATAGAAAGATAGGGACGGGCGGATTTGCAATGATGTGGGTTGGGATGGCTGTTGTTCTTGCCGCGTTTGCAATTGGTGGAGCCGGTGTTCAATCACTGTCACTTACGTGGGTTGTAGCGGCAACGATTATCGGAACCCTTGGGATTGGTTTATTTATTACAGTTATAGGTGATATCGGTATTGAACATGGTCTATCCTTTCCGGTATATATGAGGGCACCTTTTGGTACGATCGGTACACACATTCCTTCCATTGTGAGAGGACTTGCTGCTTCATTTTGGTTTGGAATCAATACGTATTTTGGTGCAACGGCAATGAATGCAATTCTATATGTACTTTTTGGATTTGATAACTGGTTTGTGTGTTTTCTGATTTTCGCAACGCTTCAGCTCGTAAACACTGCACTAGGTATCAAAGCAGTTGAACGATTCGCAGATCTCGCTGCACCAGTGATCATTATCATCTCTGTATGGATGTATGCTTCATTATCCGATCAGGCAGTTGCACAGGGGCGAGAAGTATGGGCGTGGATTGAAAGCCCTGTGACCGGTGGAGCGGCAGTTACTGCTTTTCTTGTCGTTATCTTTAGTAATATGGGATTTTGGGCAACCATTTCAGCGGACATTCCTTCTATATCAAGATTCATCAAGGCTCCTAAATTCGAGCGGAATTGGGTGAAGCGTAATAAAGGAACGTTAGTAGGTAGTATGATTGCGCTACCGATAACGCAAACCTTTATGGTTATTATTGGTGGTGTATCCTACATTGCTGTTTCGAATTATGATCCAGTCGTTGCACTGCAGGAAGCCGCCACTGGTTTAGTTCTCGGCATTTTATTATTAATGATCGTTCTTGCTCAATGGTCAACTAATGTATCTGCCAACCTAGTACCAGCTGCCACAATTTTCTCCAATGTAGGTGGACCTAAAGTTCCGTTCTGGGCAGGTGTATTTATTGCAGGTATTATAGGATCAGTTGTTCAGCCGTGGAGCTTATTTAATATTCTCATACCGATCTTGCTCATAGTTGGTGGGATCTTATCTGCGATTGTTGGAATTCTTTTTGCTGACTATTATCTTCTAAGAAAGCGTCGCGTCAACGTTCCAGATTTGTATGAGCAAAACGGTCAGTATCGTTATATGAATGGGGTAAATGCCGCTGGATTTATCGCCTGGGTTCTCGGAGGATTAGCTGCTTATTTTCTCTCAAACTATTCATTTCTTGTAGGCTTTATTGTAGGTGCTGGAACTTACTTTGTCTTAGCAAAATACTGGTGGTTTAAGAAATATGAACAAGCTGAAATGATAGACCCAAGTGA
Organism: Pseudalkalibacillus sp. NRS-1564; assembly: GCF_050467905.1. NCBI lineage: Bacteria > Bacillati > Bacillota > Bacilli > Caryophanales > Fictibacillaceae > Pseudalkalibacillus > Pseudalkalibacillus sp. NRS-1564. The sequence goes on from NZ_JBITPM010000040.1 coordinate 92,788, forward strand.
TGAGAAATACCTTGGGATAACAGTTGGTCGTGATTGGACTATCATGAGTGACAGTGAATCTCATGCTGTTCAAGAAGTGGGGAGTGCACTTGACGAAAGGAGCTAAAGAAATGAGAGAACATCAGCATTATTTAATCGAACGCGAGAAGGTCGACTATTTTATTGACCGTGGATATCGAATCAATGGTATTACCGAGAATTTAAGTGGGGCATTTATAGAGTTTATTCATAAAGACATGAAATCTGATGAAATTACAAAGGAAATTCTTCATATTCAAACCCCTGATGGGAGAAAATACTTCTCAGCTCTTCTTTTAAAACAGATGCAATCCGTTACTTAGAGAGGAGGAAGCTCATGGAGTACACTTTATATTCGAAGGATAGCGCTTATCCATGCGAAGTAACGATTGATGAAGAAAATGGTCGTTATATGATAAGAAAGGCGGATACGAGCGGAGAGATTTTCAATTCAGCAGCTGAGTTAACGCTCTGGATTCGATCAAATTGGAAAGAGACGGACTTCCGGAGTAAGAAACAATATTATTATTTAATGGAGTTATTAGACGAATACGAATGGGAAGTAGACACTGGGCAGTAGTTGCCCGGTGTTTTTTTTACTTTTCGTGTACTGATGCAAATGATACCATACGAAAAAATTTCATATACCGTAATGTAATGTAAAATATTTAAGTAATTATGACTAATAATGTCATTATTTAGAGAATACCTAGAAATGATTTTCACGATGTAGTAAAGTTATCCTCACAAGATGTAAGCGCTATCATAAATGATGGTTGAAAGATTATGTGCCGTAAAACCCCTGAATAGCAAAACTTCATGATTAGATTAACCATATAATCTTCAGAAGAGGAAGTGGTAGGATGCTGCGAATGACTAGTTTAACGGTCCATGAAGTGTTAGAGAGAGAACATTTTCATCATGCTACTGTCTTAGCTGGAAAAAACGGATTAGATCGAAGAATTAAGTGGGTTCACGTTATGGAAGTAACCAGTGTAAAGCAGCTATTACACGGTGAAGAATTGATTTTATCCACAGGATTTGTTTGGAAAGATAACATAAGTGTTTTTCGCTCTATTGTGCAGCAATTGATACAAAGTAAAGCTGCTGGTCTTTGCATTGAAATAGGTACATACATGGATCATATCCCTTCAGAAATAATCGAACTTGCCGATCAGTATCATTTCCCCATTATTGCATTTACAAGAGAAGTTCGATTCGTTGATATCACACAGGACCTTCACTCCCTCTTAATTGCCCATCACTATCAAATGATTTCAGATCTGGAGCAGTTTTCACAGGAACTCAATAACCTTCTTCTTGTACCAGGATGTTTAACAAAGATTTTAACGCTACTTTCCATAAAAACAGGTATGCAGGTGATTTATAACCCTAAAGAAGCTGAGCCTATTTTTGCACCTGAAGCAACGGAAGAAAAAAAGGATACGTTTTTGCATTTTCTTACGATCCAACCAGAGGGTAAAGGCCTCGTGCTCCAACATGTTCGTGCAATGGATTATCACTTTGCGAATCTCATACTTGTCCCTGCGCAACATGCTTCGATTTCTGATTACGATATGCTACTACTTGATCGAAGTGCTACGGCAATCGCTCAATATCTTTTACGAGAATTATATATTGAAGAGAAGAAGCGAGCTCTTGAAACTGAATGGTTATACGATTGGATTGAAGGAAAGCATTCTGAAGAAAGAGTTTTATCCTATCTTGTAGATGTGGATGAAACACTTATTCCACGAGGTCTTCATGTATGCACGTGTAAATTCAAAAAACATCATGATACCTACACTTCTTCTCAGATGACATACTTTATGCTTCTCATGCGGTCTGTTTTTGAACAGGAAGGTTTCTTTGTATTATCGTTAACATCAAGGAATAAACTGATAATCATCATTCTAAATCGTCGATCTGAAGCAGATGTTGATCACCGTTTACGAGAGGCCTTTGAACGTTTTCTTCAAAGCGACATCTTACAAAAAGAGTCTGTACCAGAAGTGGAGAAAATAGGAGTAGGTAAACATGTCCACCTCTTAAAAGACATGCATAAAAGCTATGATTCATCTCTTGAGACACTTGTCATGAATGAGAAACTATTCTCACAATCATCTATAGTGACCTACTACAATGACTTCCATATTTACCGTATGATCTTCCAACTAGCTAAGGGGAGAGAACTTAATGAATTTATGTTTGATTATTTAGACCCCGTTATGCAATATGATTCGAAGAATAACAGCAACTTACTAAATACGTTGAAAGTCTACATGTGTTGCAATGGATCAAAAAAGGAAACGGCTGAACAGCTTTACGTTGTACGACAGACCCTTTATCATCGGTTAGAAAAATTGGAAGAGTTACTTGGGAGTGATTTTATGTGCTCTCCTAAGCGGCAAGCTATTGAATTCTCGTTACATGCATACGATTATTTGAAACAAAATGGATAAAATGTGCAACGTGTACAATAGGCTCCTCATCCATGTTACGTTTTGTCTAATGTATGAGTGCCATTACATCCCCTACAATAAAGATATGAACGAATCAAAGGAGGGCATGTAATGACAGTTGTAAAGAAGGAAACGGCCGTATTAAAAAACTTTGTTAATGGGGAATGGGTAAACGCCAAAAGTAAAGATACGCTTGACGTCCCAAATCCTGCAACAGAAGAGAACCTCGCATATGTGCCACTATCGTCAAAAGAAGACGTTGATCTTGCTGTTCATGCTGCGACCACTGCATTTGAAACATGGAGCAAAGTTCCTGTTCCAAAAAGGGCACGAGTATTGTTTAAGTATCATTCCCTTCTAGTGAAAAACCACGAGGAACTAGCTGAGCTCGTTGTTAAAGAAAATGGAAAGAGTTATAAAGAAGCATATGGAGAAGTGCTTCGTGGTATTGAATGTGTGGAGTTTGCGACTGGAGCACCTTCTTTAATGATGGGAGACAATCTGTCTACGATCGCTGAAAGTATAGATTCAGAGATGTTCCGCTATCCTGTGGGTGTTGTTGGGGGAATTACTCCATTTAACTTTCCAATGATGGTACCTCATTGGATGTTTCCTCTTGCCATTGCCTGTGGGAATACGTTTGTTTTGAAGCCTTCTGAACGTACGCCCATTCTTGCTAACCGTATGGCGGAACTGTTAACAGAAGCTGGTTTACCAAAAGGTGTATTTAATATTGTGCACGGTGCTCATGACGTTGTAAATGGATTGATAGAACATGAAGAAGTAAAAGCAGTGTCATTCGTAGGCTCTCAGCCCGTTGCTAAATATGTCTATGAACAAGCGGCATCACGAGGTAAAAGAGTGCAGGCGCTATCTGGTGCCAAAAATCATCATATTGTGATGCCTGATGCAGATATCGAAAAGGCTGTTCAACAAGTCATTAGTTCGACATTTGGTAGTGCAGGTCAGCGTTGTATGGCTTGTAGTGCCGTGGTTATTGTTGGAGACGGTGAAGCGTTTATTTCTGCTTTAAAAGACAAAGCAAATGAATTGAAGATGGGGAATGGATTAGATGAAGAGGTGTTGCTAACGCCAGTCATTCGAGCATCACATCGTGAAAAAGTTCTTGGATACATCGATAAAGGTTTAGAAGAAGGAGCAGCGTTAATTCGTGATGGACGCAGTGACATGAAAGAGCATGAGCAGGGGAATTTTATTGGACCTACTATCTTTGATGAAGTGACACCAGAGATGACGATTGCAAAAGAAGAGATTTTTGCACCTGTTCTTAGTTTATTACATGCTGATGGGATTGATGGAGCGCTTGGTATTCTCCGCAAATCTCGGTATGGTAACGGCGCAACAATTTATACGAAGGATGCAGGGGCGATTAGGAAATTCCGTGAAGAAGCCGATGCTGGCATGCTTGGCGTAAATGTTGGTGTTCCAGCACCTATGGCATTTTTCCCTTTTTCGGGATGGAAGGATTCTTTCTATGGAGATCTTCATGCAAATGGAAAAGATGGTGTGAATTTCTATACAAAAAGAAAAATGATTACAACTCGCTTTGACTACTAGAGGGGAGTGAAGAGTATGCATACTGCTCACGAGAATCTTGCAGGAAAAGATGAGAAATACGTCTGGCATGCGATGCGTCCATATGATCCAAAGTCTACTATGGTGATTGAGAAAGCAAATGGTGCCTGGTTAACTGATTACGAAGGAAATCAATTTCTCGATGCTATGGCTGGACTCTGGTGTGTCAATGTTGGGTACGGTCGAGACGAACTGGCTCAAGCAGCTTTCGATCAGCTTAAAGAGTTATCTTATTATCCGTTAACGCATACACACGCCCCGGCTATTAAGTTAGCAGAAAAGCTAAATGAGATGCTTGGTGGAGGATACGTTATCTTTTTCTCTAATAGCGGGTCTGAAGCAAACGAAACAGCTTTCAAAATTGCAAGGCAATACCATGAGCAAAAGGGAGAAGGAAGTAGACATAAAATTGTTTCCCGCTATAGAGCGTATCATGGTAATACAATGGGTTCATTAGCTGCAACAGGTCAGGCGCAACGAAAATACAAATATGAACCACTTGGTCAGGGTTTTTTACATGTACAGCCACCAGATACGTATAGAGAGAATCAAGATCATCAAGGACAACTACCTTCGGTCAAAGCCGTTGATGACATAATGAGATGGGAACTTAGCCAGACAATCGCCGCTATGATTATGGAACCGATCATCACAGGTGGAGGTATTATTATGCCTCAACAAGAGTACATGAAATCCGTGAAAGAAATATGTGAAAAGCACGGCGCTCTGTTAATTTGTGATGAAGTGATTTGTGGCTTCGGAAGAACAGGAAAAGCATTTGGCTTTATGAATTATGATGTGAAGCCAGATATAGTGACAATGGCAAAAGGTTTAACAAGTGGTTACCTCCCATTATCCGCAACAGCTGTTAAAGAAGAGGTCTACGAAGCATTTAAGGGAAAAGATTCTTATGATCATTTCAGACATATCAATACATTCGGCGGCAACCCAGCCTCATGTGCACTTGCCCTAAAGAATTTAGAAATAATGGAGCAGGAGCAGCTTTTTGATCGGTCACTTACATTAGGTGATAAGCTAAAGAAGCAGTTAACAGAGCGCTTAGCCACTCACCCAAATGTTGGTGATGTTCGAGGGAAAGGATTATTGGTTGGCATTGAGCTCGTCGAAGACAAGAGCACTAAGAAGCCCTTAGCAGTCAGTGAGCTAAATAAAGTAATCGCCTATTGCAAATCACAAGGTGTAATTATAGGGAAGAATGGTGACACGGTAGCAGGTTATAACAATGTTTTAACGATGGCTCCTCCACTAACGATCAAAGAAAAGGATGTCGATTTACTTGCTCAAACCGTAATTGAAGGTCTCCTACATTTATAACAGTGCGCCGAGGGCGCACTTTTTATTTGCAAGGCAGTGGTATTAATTAAAAAAGATTGAATATTTGAATATCTTATATTATAGTGAAAGTGTTACATACTGACTGGTTAGTTTAAAAGGAGGAATTATAATGAAAGCGATCCAACTGAAGGAATTTGGTGGACCCGAAGTTTTACAACTCATTGACATGGATGTTCCGGAACCAAAAGGTCATGAAGTATTAATTGAAATTCAAGCTATTGGAGTAAATTACGCTGATACAGCGAGAAGAGAAGGGCAATATGTTGTTGAAACCCCGCTTCCTTACATTCCAGGCTCCGAAGTAGCAGGTATAGTGAAAGCTGTTGGAGAGAAGGTGACTTCCGTAAAACCAGGATCATCTGTTGTGACGTTACTAGGCACGAAAAATGCGACGGGTTATGCAGAATTTACGCTAGCTGATGAAAGAGGGTTGATTGCCGTTCCTGAAGGTGTTGAACCTCAGTATGCTGTTGCGTTACCGCTACAGGGTTTGAGTGCTTACCATACACTCAAAACAATGGGACGATTTGAAAATGGGGAAACTGTCTTAATTCATGCGGCTGCAGGTGGCGTTGGAACAATAGCTGTTCAACTAGCAAGACTATGGGGAGCTAAAACGGTTATTGGAACAGCGAGTAGTGAAGAAAAAAGAAAGCTTGCTGCTGATATGGGTGCAGATCACACTGTGGACTATACGAAAGAAGGATGGGAGCAAGAAGTTTTAGATGCAACAGATGGTAATGGAGTGGACGTTATTCTGGAAATGGCAGGCGGAGACGTTTTTAGAAAATCGTTAAAGTGTCTTGCTCCATTTGGACGACTCGTTATTTATGGCGTGGCGAGCGGAGAACAAAGCCGCTTCTACCCATCCTCTCTTATGGAGAAAAATCAATCAGTAGTTGGTTTTTTTCTGCCACAAATGATGCGCAAACCAGCCCTTTATCAGAAGAGTCTCGAAGAATTGCTACATTATATGCAAAGTGGAGAATTGAAATTAACAATTGGTGGTGTATTTAATTTAGAAGAAGCATCTGACGTTCATCGTATGCTTCAAGGGCGTCAAACGAAAGGAAAACTAATCTTAACACCTTAATTCAACATAAACAAAGCCGACCTATAAAGGTCGGCTTTGTTTAGTTATAGCTGATATTCGTTTAGGTAAGTAGTACTTCGCTTTTCCACATACAACTAATTTTTAACGAATCCTATAGGATGAATGAAAAAAATGGACCGCATTTCGCTCGTATGACACTAAAGAAATAAACCGCTGTAAATATTCATTGGTAGAAAATCGATATTAGCTATTCACTATGGTAACACTTTGTGGTAATTTAGTATTGCACTGTGTTAATATTCGAAAAATTTTTCGACTTTTATCATTGTTCGTTGAAATTTTTTTCGATAATTTGCTTGAAAGTTTTGTGAGCAGTCTAAAATTATGCTAAAATATCAATGTAAGCGTTTTTTTAAATTGAATGTTTCAAATCGCGAAATGAGTGTAAAGAACAAGTAAGAAACCATGCTTAAAGTGGTGTGCAATTAGACCATTGCACTAATCGAGTTTAAACCCAGCAGGGAGGTAGCATGCTTTGAATACCAAACAGTCCAGAGTGGAACACCCATGGCAAGAATTTTATGGACCAAACCTTGGCTATGCCATTGAATTATATGAAAAATATCAAGAGGATCCTGAATCTGTTGATCCAGACATGCGTCAAAAATTTGACCAGTGGGGACCCCCACCTTCTTCACAAGAAGTAGTTGAAACTTCAGGTCAGCCAGCTAATCTCAAAAAGGTTATTTCTGCTGTTAAATTAGCCGACAATATTCGTACATACGGTCATTTAGCTGCGGCGATCAACCCGCTTTCTAATGAAAAATCTGATCAGGATTTCATGACACCACAGAAATACGGTCTCTCTGATGAAGACCTGAAAGCGATTCCTGCACAAGTGATTTGGGAAAATGCTCCTGATGAAGTAAACAATGGATTGCAAGCGATTCAAAAATTGCAAGATCTTTATACAAAATCTATGTCTTATGAGTTCACTCATGTTCATTCAGACGATGAGCGTAAATGGCTAGATGAAATGGTAGAAAACGACTCTGTAAGTCGTACACTTACGAATGACGATCGTAAGGAGCTCCTACGCAGATTAACGGAAGTAGAAGGATTCGAGAAATTCCTTCATAAAACATTTGTTGGTCAAAAGCGCTTTTCAATCGAAGGCGTTGATGCCATGGTGCCGATGCTTGACGATGTTATTAAATGCGGGACAAGTGATGGTGCAAAGAACGTTATGATTGGTATGGCGCACCGAGGGCGTTTGAATGTTCTAACACACGTTTTAAACAAGCCTTACGAGAAAATATTCTCTGAATTTCACCATGCACCAAATAAGGAACTCGTTCCTTCAGAAGGTTCAATGGGAATTAACTACGGTTGGACTGGTGACGTTAAATATCACATGGGGGCAGACCGGAAATTTGAAGAGTCTGATACTGCTAAAGCAACGGTAACACTAGCAAACAACCCGAGTCATCTTGAATTCGTCGATCCTGTTGTAGAAGGTTATGCTCGAGCTGCTCAAGAAACACGTGAAGAAAAAGGTGAGCCAAAGCAGGACTTCCGTAAATCGTTTGCTATCTTAATTCATGGCGATGCGGCCTTCCCAGGTGAGGGAGTGGTTGCTGAGACGCTTAACTTAAGTCAGCTGAAAGGCTATCATACTGGTGGAACGATTCATATCATAGCTAACAATCAGCTTGGATTTACGACTGAAAGCACGGATTCTCGCTCTACAAAGTACGCAAGTGATCTTGCTAAAGGCTACGAAATTCCAATTGTTCACGTTAATGCGGATGATCCAGAGGCGTGTCTCGCTGCTATGCACCTAGCATACGAATACCGCATGAAGTTTAATAAAGACTTTCTAATTGATCTCATCGGCTATCGTCGATTTGGCCATAATGAAATGGATGATCCGGCTGTAACGCAGCCGCATTTATATGAAAAGATTAAAAACCACCCTACTGTTCGAGTGAGCTATGCGAAGTATCTTACTGAGCAGAAAGTCATCGAGAGTGGTGATGGCGAGAAATATGATGAGGAAATTCTTGCACAGCTACAAGAGCAATACGATAAGGTGGCTAAGGGTGGCGAAGCTGATACAGATGTAAAAGAACTGCAGCCGCCTAAAGAAATCGTTAAAGGAATACCAACTATTGATACATCTGTTCAACTTGAAACATTGAAAGATATTAATGAGAAGCTTCTAATTCGTCCTGATGGCTTTAATGTATATCCAAAGCTTGAGCGGATTTTAAAAAGAAGACTTGATATGTTGGAAGAGGGCGGAAAAGTGGATTGGGCCCTTGGTGAAACGCTAGCATTTGCTTCTATTCTAGGTGATGGAACTCCAATTCGTATTACGGGTCAGGACTCACAGCGTGGTACATTCGCGCAACGTCATCTCGTTCTTCATGATAAAGAAACTGGAGAGACGTTCTGTCCGCTACACGAAATACCGCAGGCAGAGTCTTCCTTTGCGATTCATAATAGTCCACTATCTGAAGCGTCAGTTGTTGGATTCGAATATGGATATAATGTTTTTGCTCCAGAAACACTCGTTATTTGGGAAGCACAATATGGTGACTTTGCTAATGCTGCTCAAGTTATATTTGACCAATTTGTTTCTGCTGGAAGAGCTAAGTGGGGACAAAAATCAGGAATGGTTCTTCTACTTCCTCATGGTTATGAAGGTCAAGGTCCTGAGCATTCAAGTGGTAGAGTTGAACGCTTCCTTACTTTAGCTGCAGAAAACAACTGGACAGTTGCGAACCTTACTAGTGCGGCACAATACTTCCACATATTGCGAAGACAAGCTGCGATACTAGAGAAACAAGAAGTTCGTCCGCTCGTTATTATGACTCCTAAGAGCCTACTTCGTAATCAACGTACATCATCACCTGGTTTCGAATTTAGTCAAGGTCAGTTCCTAAGCGTTGTTGAACAAGCGGGTCTTGGTGAGAAGAAAACGAAAGTCGAACGTATTGTTTTATGTACTGGGAAAGTAGCTGTTGATCTTGCAGCTGAAATTGAGTCATCTGATGAAAAGTATGACTGGCTACATGTTTTAAGAGTGGAGCAATTATATCCATTCCCTGAGGATGAAGTGAAGAAGATTTTTGAACGGTATTCAAATGTGAAAGAAATCATTTGGTTACAAGAAGAACCAAAGAATATGGGAGCATGGAATTATATCGCATCTCGAATTCACGATTCAGCACCTGATGGAGTTTCCGTTACCTATGTAGGACGTCCTGATCGTTCAAGTCCTGCAGGTGGAGAGCCTAACGTGCATAAGAAAGACCAGGAAAGAATTATTCAAGAAGTATTAGAACCATCCAAAACTGTTTCCCATCAAGGAGGTAATCGTCGTGATTGAAGTTAAAGTACCAGAACTAGCAGAATCCATTACAGAAGGTACCATTTCTCAATGGTTAATCAAAGTAGGCGACAAAGTTGAAAAAGGTGACAACCTTGTTGAGCTTGAAACAGATAAAGTAAACATTGAAGTGAGCGCAGAAAATGATGGCGTGATTGAAGAACTTCTTAAAGAGCCAGGAGATAATGTTGAAGTAGGCGAAATTATTGCTTATCTTGGCAGCGGAAGTGGAGAAAATAGTTCTTCTGAAACAAAAGAAGAGAAATCCACTGAAAATGCGGAAGCAAAACAGGAAGAAAAAGAAACACCTGAGGATGCGAAGTCAGAGCAAGAATCTAAAGCACATGCAACTGAATCAAGTGAAGAAAAATCCGAGAATGGTCGCACTGTTGCTTCACCTTCTGCGCGTAAGCTTGCCCGTGAACTAGGTGTTGATTTAAACAATGTTGAAACACGCGATCCATTAGGTCGTGTTCGTCCAGACGATGTGAAGGCACATGCAGATAAAGCGAACCAGAAAGAAGCACCTAAGCAAGAAAAGAAACAGGAGACTCCGAAACAAGAAAAGAAATCTCCTGATGCAAATGAAGGCAAGCCAGTAGAGCGTGTGAAGATGTCACGTCGTCGTCAAACGATTGCTAAGCGTCTTGTGGAAGTACAGCACACGGCAGCTATGTTAACAACGTTTAATGAAGTTGACATGACAGCGATTATGGAACTTCGTAAGCGTCGCAAAGACAAGTTTCTAGAAGATAATGATGTAAAGCTCGGATTTATGTCATTTTTCACGAAAGCGGTTGTTGGCGCACTGAAGAAGTATCCACGTCTAAATGCAGAAATTCAAGATACTGATATTGTCTTGAAGAAGTTTTATGATATCGGTATTGCAGTTGGAGCAGAGGAAGGACTTGTCGTTCCTGTCGTTCGTGATGCAGATAAGCTATCTTTTGCTGGAATCGAACAGGAAATTGGTAACCTTGCAAAAAAAGCTCGTGATAATAAATTAAAGCTTGATGAACTTCAGGGTGGTTCATTCACTATTACTAATGGTGGGATTTTCGGATCAATGCTTTCGACACCGATTTTGAACGCTCCTCAAGTTGGTATTCTAGGAATGCACAAAATTCAATGGCGTCCTATGGCAATTGATCAGGAAAGAATGGAAAACCGTCCGATGATGTACATCGCCCTCTCATACGATCACCGTATTGTTGATGGAGGAGAAGCGGTTAGCTTCCTTGCTAAAATCAAAGACCTTCTTGAAGATCCAGAACAGCTACTTCTAGAAGGGTAATGTATTGAAGAACCTGAATCTTTCTGATTCAGGTTCTTTTTACATGAAGCCAGTTGGTGATTCCGCCATTTACTTGTTTGAAAAGGAATAGATGATCTTCCTTTATCTTATTGGTTCTGTCATGTAAAATAAAAAGAAAGTTGAAAGGAAGTGAAACAAGATGATTCATCATTCATGGAAAGAAGCACCTACTATTAATAATGTGAAGTGTGTACATACAGATGCAAAGAAGTATATGGTCAATCGCGTATTAACAGAAGGTAAAACATATGAAGTTAAGAATGAAACAGAAGAGTTTTTATTTGTAGTTGATAATAGTGGAAAAGTTGGCGGATTTTATAAAGAGTATTTTGAGGAAATTTAGTATTCCATATCGGTTAGACCAGATTATTAATGATCTGGTCTTTTTATTATACGCAATGATTTTTCACCATTATGAAGGGCACTGGATATTATCCAGTGCCCAGTTACGTTAGCAAAATTGATCATCTTTTTTAGGATTTTTCAAACCGAATAGTGGTCTTAAATAAAGCGCAACATATGAACCTGCAAGAGCTACAATCATCCATACCCAGCCGTGAAGGCTAAAGGATGCAATCCCGCCAAAGTATGCCCCTATGTTACAGCCGTAGGCGAGACGAGCACCGTAGCCCATTAATAAACCGCCTATAATAGAAGCAGCAGCTAATTTCAATGGAACTCTTCTCATAACGAATGCGCCCCCAGCACCTGCTGCAACAAAAGCACCTAAAATGACACCGAAGTTCATAACGCTAGTTGAATCTGTAAGGATTGATTGTTCAAGAGCAGCAGCTTTTCCTCCAGACCAATAACCCCATTGCGTAACATCTATGCCAAGAAACAGCGCAATCTTAGATCCCCATAGAGCAAAAGCTGACGTAATACCCCAAGGATTTCCACGCGAGATAAGTGTTAATGCATTTAGGATACCGAGGGCAATGGCAGCTGTCCAAATCGGCCATGAGCCGCGGAAGATCCGTTTCCATCCAGTTGATGTCGGCAAAGGTTTCATCTTAGGGGGCTTTCGTTTTTTTGCAATACCTCTTATTACAATGAATATGATAGCAAATAAAAATAGTTGGGCAATCCAAGCACCAAAATAACCTAAGCCCGTGTCTTCTGCTAACGAGATGGCCTCAAAAGATGGCATTTGATTTACCCAGAAATCAAAGTGCCAGGCACCAATGACAGAACCAACAATGAAACCAAATAATGTTAGCAGCATTTCAGACTTTCCCCATCCAACTGTATAGAGTGTCCCAGAAGCACAACCTCCACCAAGTTGCATGCCTATACCAAATAGAAAAGATCCTACTACAACGCTAGTTCCCACTGGAAAAACATATCCTGTTGGATTTGTATTAAATAAACCAAAACCATTTGCGAGTATTGGCGCAAACAACGTACTTGCCACAGCTAACATAAGCATATGTGACTGAATAGCTGTCCCGTTGCCTACACTTAGAAGTTGTCTGAAGGCGGAAGTGAATCCAAATCTTGCATGTAAGAGACAGTACCCAAGTAATAGGCCTAAACCAAACAGCACAAATTGTTGAATGCCTTGATCCAGCCACAGAATTAGTGCTAGTAAACCAATAACGATAAAGCCACCAGTTAAAACAGGTTTTTGTGGCGCTTTTAAAAACGGTAATTGTAAATTAGATTTTGAACGATGTATCGGCTGTTCCATAGCCATATATAATGCACCTCATTCCGATGTATTTAGTGTGAATTGATTTATACATCCTACATGATATTTCCCTTTTTGTAAACAAGTACGTGTTCTTTCCTAAAAGCTATCATAATGAACAGCTTCACTTGAATGAACCAAACAATGAGGTATTAACAATATAAAGAAACATAGCTTCTTAAAACCGATCGGTTGATATGCACCATTCGTCCTATATAGAGGGGGTGTGATATAATATTTCTGTGCAAAATAACGTTTTTTCATAGAATTAATAGAAAGATATACAGCTTAAGATCAGGTGTTACAACCGTCTCAGGCTATTGGAGGTTGAGACAATGGAAAAAGAACATTTATTAGATAGTGCATATGACTTTGTCGATCAAGCTTATTATGAATTAAACAAAGATCCAGCCGAATTATTAAAACGAAAAACTGAAATAAATAGAGAAATTACCGATACAGGATCTTATAGACATACATATGAAGAGCTAGTTCAAGGTGCAAAAATGGCTTGGAGAAATAGCAATAAGTGTATCGGTCGCCTTTTCTGGAATACGATGACTGTTTTAGATGCTCGATCGGCTTGTACTGTAGAAGAAGTATCTAAAGCATTAATAAATCATATTCGAATGGCGTCTAATGGAGGTAAAATTAAACCTTCCATCACCATTTTCGCACCTGGTAAAGTGCAAATTTGGAATCACCAACTCATACGTTACGCAGGGTATGAAACCGAGAATGGCATCATTGGTGATCCTGATTCAATATCATTTACTAAGAAAGTAATGGAACTGGGTTGGAGAGGTGAAGGGACGCAACACGACGTTTTACCGCTTGTTTTTTGTATAGATGCTGGAAGTCCAAACGTCGTCGAGATCCCTGCTAATGAAGTTATTCAGGTACAAATTAAGCATCCGGAATATGATTTTTCTCCTTTAAATGTTAAGTGGTATGGTGTGCCTATCATATCAGATATGCGATTAGAAATCGGAGGGATCGATTACAATGCAGCCCTATTTAATGGCTGGTATATGGGCACAGAAATCGGTGCTAGGAACCTTGCAGATAAGAATCGATATAACCTTCTACCAGAAGTCGCTAAAATCTTAAATCTCGATACTCGTTCGAATGCGACTCTTTGGAAAGATCGCGCTTTAGTTGAGTTAAATCGTGCTGTTTTGTATTCCTATCAAAAGGATGGCATTAGTATCGTTGATCATCATACTGCTGCAAAACAATTTCACAAATTTGAACAAAATGAAGCGAAAGCAGAACGAGAAGTAACGGGTAATTGGACTTGGCTCATTCCACCTGTATCACCTGCTACAACGCATATTTTTCACAAACCATATAAAAATAAAATTGTAACTCCTAACTATTTTTATCAAGACAAACCATACTAAAAGAGTCTTGAACGTAAATATGGGGCATTGATATTTGATGCTAACTTTAAAAACCACTTGTCGGTGGTTTTTTCTTATGAGCATTAGACTATACAAAAGTCTTAAAAAGCAGTATCCTTTAATATAAATATATTCCTATAAGAAAGGTTGGTATTAAATTGCCTTCATCTATACCTAGACCTCTAGTGAGACTAAATCAATCGTTTATTTTTATATTTGCTACGTCATTTGTCTTTTTTAATCACTGGTTATTTCTTATTATTCCTCTCATTGTTGGAATAATGGGGCTACTTATGAACTTTAATCCAGTTATGAAGGCGGGTAAACTTTTCTTAAAGAAGCCTGTTAATCAATATATTCCTGAAGATAAAGATCAACAGCAATTCAATCAAAAAATAGCTGTGACGTTGTTGTCTGTTTCATTAATCGCCTATTACCTTAACGTGAACTGGTTAGCGATCACGTCTGCCACTATGGTGGCACTTGCTTCACTAATTGCTATTCTTGGTTTTTGTATCGGTTGCTTTGTTCGCTTTCAATGGAAGCAGTATCAATATCGTCGTTCTCAACATTCTTCTTAAAAACAGCCTAATTAGGCTGTTTTTTTAGTTTTGAATGGTATGTTCAAATTGCTCATTAATCTCTCGCTTTTTAGAAAAAACAGATAATAGCATTTCTGGTATAATAAAAGGAGATAATAGATGCAAGAAGAGAAAGGATAGGATTGGATGAAACAGAAAGTATACGATTTAATTGGTGTTGGGATTGGACCATTTAATTTAGGGTTAGCTGCTTTGATGGATCCAATTAAAGAAATGGATACACTTTTCTTTGAGCAGAAAGAACAATTTAATTGGCATCCGGGAATGTTGATTGAAGGGACGCGGCTCCAAGTACCTTTTATGGCGGATCTTGTCACAATGGCTGATCCAACTAATCCGTATAGTTATTTAAATTATTTAAAACATCATAATCGTTTGTATCATTTTTATTTTCTACAGCGTCTTGAAATGCCACGTAATGAGTACAATCATTATTGTCAGTGGGCAGCCAATCAATTGGAAAGCTGTCAATTCGGCTCTAAAGTATTAGCTGTAGTTCCAATAGGTAAACCAGTCGAGCGTTATGAAATTACGGTTGAAAAGCTTACCACTGGTGAAACAGAAACATATGTAGCTAAAAATATTATCCTTGGAGTAGGGACTATTCCGTCATTACCTAAGGCGTTGCAGGATTTACCTGAAGAAGACGTTTTTCATTCTTCCACATTTCTAGATCACACAGAGCGGTGTAAACAGGCTAAGAAAATCACGGTTATTGGGTCCGGGCAAAGCTCTGCAGAGATTTTCCGTGAGTTGTTAAAAGAAAGACAAGAGTACGGGTATTCCCTTAATTGGGTAACAAGGTCTCAAGGATTTTTCCCAATGGAAGAAACGAGATTAAGTTTAGAGCACTTTTCTCCTGAATATGTTGATTATTTCTATGATCTACCTCAGGAGCAAAAAGATGATATCTTTAAAGGACAGCAGTTATTGTATAAAGGCATTAGTCCTCATACCATTACCGATATTTATAACCTTCTATATGAACAGTCCGTGGGAGGTAAAGATATGGATGTGATGCTAATGCCATTAACTGAAATCAATGGAGTTAGAGAAAAAGAAGAGGGTACAGGGTATGAAGTAGAGTGTCGACAATGGCAAAAAGGAGAAAATTTCCTTTTGGATAGTGAAGTTATTATTGCTGGTACAGGTTATCGCCCGTTGATTCCTAAGTGCCTTCAAGATTTAGAAGAGATTATTGATTGGGATGAGAACGGGCGATACCATGTCTCAAAAGATTATCGCCTTAACTTAACATGTGAAGCTTCTTCTCACATTTATGTTCATAGTGGCATGCAGCATACTCATGGCGTGGGCTCAACGAATCTCGGACTTGCTGTAAATCGAAATAAAATCATTATTAATCAACTAGCTGAGAAAGAAATATATCCAGTTTTGGAAGGTAATATTTTCCAACAATTTGAACTATAGGATGAAAACCAGCCAAATTGGCTGGTTTTTTGTATGAAAATAACCTTTTGATAGAAACTAATGGAAAGGAGGAGTGCCATATGGAGAAAAATGCACGAGGTTATGTTCAAGATAGCTGTAGGGCTCTAAAAGAAGCGAGTAAATACTTAGAGGATGCTCTTTCGACAGTTGAAAAAGGGCAAAATCGTGATCGTATTCAGCAGTCTCTAGATGAGTTGATGACTGTTCAGACTCATTGTAACGAGACTGCAAACGTTCTTGAGCAGCGATAAAAAATTTTATTGAGTAAATTTGTAAATTATAGTTTTAGCTCAATTAAAATCGGAAATGGTGAACTAACGCTTTACACAAGGAGGGAAAACAATGAGTCTTTTATTTGGAAAAGGCATGCAGGCGTTCGAACAGGACGCTAAAGCAGAGAAGGAAAAAGTTCAAACGTCTCCTACTGCTCAATTTAACAAGAAGTCTAGATTGAAGCAAAAACCTACGAAAATATAGCCATCCTTTTGGATGGTTTTTTTTATTTCGCTTATTTCGTTTAAGCACGCATATCCATTTACATAAAAATGTGTAAGATTGAAAAAAATGGGGAACAGTTCGATTGTGATACAAAGTAAATTGGAGGAGATTTTAAATGGCTAAACAATGGACAACAACTACATTACACAACGGTATTAAAATGCCAACACTTGGCTTAGGTGTATGGAAAATGGAAAACAATGAAGAAGTGAAAAACGCGGTTAATGCTGCTATTGACGCTGGGTATAAAGCGATCGACACAGCAGCAGCTTATAAAAATGAGGAAGGCGTTGGTGCTGCGATTAAACAGAACGGCATCCCGCGTGAAGAACTCTTTATTACTTCAAAAGTATGGAATGATGATCAGGGTTATGAATCGACAATAAAAGCCTTTGAAGAAACTATTTCAAAACTTGGTATTGAGACGATAGATCTTTACTTAATTCATTGGCCGGTAGAAGGAAAGTATAAAGAAACGTGGAGAGCTATGGAGAAGCTTTATAAAGACGGTCGTATTCGCGCTATTGGCGTTAGTAATTTCCATCCGAATCACCTTGAAGATCTAATGAAGGATGCAGAAATTAAGCCAATGGTTAACCAAGTTGAATTTCACCCACTATTAAATCAACAAGAGCTTCGAGACTATTGTAAGCAACATGCCATTCAAATGGAAGCATGGTCACCACTTGCTCAAGGGAAATTGTTGGATCATGAGGTGGTTAAAGGTATTGCTGAGCAGCATGGCAAATCAACTGCTCAGGTGATTATTCGTTGGGATCTTGAACATGAGGTCGTAACGATTCCTAAATCTTCGAATCCAGAACGCATTAAACAAAATTTTGATGTTTTCGACTTCGAATTAACAACAGATAATATTAGAGCTCTTGATGAGCTAAATCAAAATGAACGAATGGGACCTGATCCTGATAACTTTGATTTCTAAAATAAAGCCGGCCAACGTGCCGGCTTTTGTATGCAACCATTTCTTTTTGGCCTCGTCTACAATTAAAAGGGGGAGTAAAGAGTGGGGAAATGGATTATCGGAGCAACGATTATCTTATTAATTGTAGGTTTTTTTACAGGGGTTTGGTTTACAATGATTCGTAACTATTACCCAGAGGCAGAAACAACAGAGTCTGCTTTAATTCAGAAGATAGAAAAACCCTCGAATGGAAACGGCTACAAATTAGGCGAGCCTTATGTTGAAAAAGATATGGATGGGAAGGAAATGTTTAGACTAGAAGTAAATGAAGTTGATCAAATTCCAGGACAAGAAGATTTACCTGAATTAGAAAAAGAGAAAGAATATATTGGATTTGAAATTTACGCAAAAAACTTCGATGATGCTGCAATTGATTTTAAGCCATATTACTCGAAACTAAAAGTAGACAGTTCTTACATAAAACCAGAGGAATTTGTCATTATTGATCAAGATGGCTGGAACAAATATTGGATAAAGGGAGGAGGTTCTTTTCGAATCGTCTTAATTTATGCAGTCGACCGAAATGCTAAAGAAATGACATTAATCATTACACCGGAGTTTTCTTACAAAGACATCTTGTTTAAAGTAGACAATACGAGTTGACAATAATTTGGATTCAAGATAAAATTATCTCGAATTCGAGATAAACACAGGGTGGTGATCTATATGTTGATTCAGCGGTATAACGTAGAGCAACAAGGTGTAGGCCAATTTGACGGTGGAAAAATCACAGAACAGAAACCAATTGGTTTTCCAGGTGAAGGCTCTGAAGTGAAACGAGTAGGTCCTTTATTTTATTGGGCATGGGCGAAGTCTGAGCATGAAGGATACATCCCGCTTCATCCTCATCAAGGTTTTGAAATTATTACTTATGTGATCAGTGGGAAGGCGGAGCATGGAGATTCACTTGGTACGAGAAGTATCGTAGGTCCTGGTGGTTTACAAGTGATGCAGACAGGTTCTGGTGTATCCCATGAGGAGGGGTTTGTTGGACCCGATATGCAAGGGTTCCAAATTTGGTTTGAACCTCATTTGAGAGAAGCTCTTCGCCGGAAACCTACCTACCAACAATTTGAGCATGAAGAGTTCCAGATAGACGTTCACGATGGAGTACGTGTTAAGGAAATACTTGGTGACGACTCTCCTGTTGCTCTCGAAACAGACGTTCATATGTGGGATATCCATATAAGCCATCCATTCATTTATAAACAACACATTGGAAAAGGACGTTCAGTAAGCATCTTAGTTTTAGAAGGAAGAGGACGGATAAACGAGACTTCTTATGAAGCAAAGGAATTTTTTGTTATTGAAGCAAGCGAGTTAGAAGAAATGAACATTCAAGCAGAAGCAAAAACAAGGCTTATCGTGATCGAAGTACCGACTACTGTCACCTATCCTTTGTATCGAAAATAGAAAAATGTGCTTTTCCGATCGATTTACTGGAGATTAATTCCTCTTCTAGTGTACGATAGTAAGTACAGATTAATCGGAAAGGCTGGCGTTTGTTTATGAATCATCTTTATAACTCTTTTATTAAAAACGATCGACAAAAGCAGTTGTTTGAATTGGGAAGTAATCTTGCGAATTCATTTGCAACAAGGGCAGACCAAATTGATCAAGAGGGGCGCTTTCCTTTTGAAAATTTTGAGGAGCTGAAAGAATCTGGATATCTTTCGTTAACTGTACAAGAAAAATTTGGAGGTAAGGGCATCAATTTGTATGAGTACGTGATGCTTCAAGAACGACTTGCAACAGGTGATGCTGCTACAGCACTTTCAATCGGATGGCATCTTGGAATCATCCTTGAAATGAGAGAAGAACAAATTTGGACAGATCAAGTATTTGAAAGACTTTCGCATCTCATCGTTGAAGAAAATGCTTTGTTTAACCGGGCGGCTTCTGAACCTGCAACTGGTAGTCCGACCCGTGGTGGGATGCCTCAAACGAAAGCTGTACTTAAAGAGAATAAATGGATTATAAGCGGTCGTAAATCATTTACTTCAATGGCGCCAGGTCTTCAATATGCACTTGTCTCATCCCAAATTGGAGAGACAGGAGAAAAAGGCTTCTTCCTTGTAGATATGACAGCTTCTGGTGTTACGATAGAAGAAAAATGGGACACGATGTCGATGAGAGGTACGAGAAGTGATGATCTTGTCCTAGAAAATGTTGAATTACCGCAAGATGCCCTTATTGAAGGACCTAATACTGCCAAAAGTGAATTGCCAAAAGCCTGGCTCTTACACATACCAGCCTGCTATCTTGGTGTCGCGATTGCTGCTCGTAATGAAGCAGTTGCTTTCGCATCACATTATTCACCAAATAGTCTGCCGGGTCCTATTAAAGAAGTCCCTGAAGTTCAAAGGAAAATAGGGGAAATGGAATTAGAGTTAATGAGAGCTAGAGAAATGATGTATTCTGTTGCATTACGGTGGGTTTCAGATCCGGAGAAGAGGAATGAAATGGGCCCTGAGTTAGCGGCTGTAAAACACGTCGCAACCAATAGTGCAGCAAATGTAGTCGATATGGCCATGAGAGTTGTAGGTGCAAGAGCATTATTTAAAGATAATCCTATGCAGCGCTATTATCGGGATGTAAGAGCAGGATTGCATAATCCTCCTATGGATGATGCAGTGATTTCGATGCTTGCTAGCAATGCCTTTTCAAAATTCGACGAATCTTCCTAATGGAGGGTTCTTTTTTAAACTCACTGAATTGTTCAGGTGGCGCGAGCTCAAATTCAAATCGTTCTAACTTTCGATAAAAAGCAGTAAAATAGACCCTTTATAGCCCTATTTCTTCCTCAATGCCTTCAAATAATACAGCATTCTAGGTCATTAGTTTTAAATTAGACAGAAAAGAAGGAAAAAGTCATTCGAATAGCGAAATAGATCATTAATAAGCGAAAGGAGGGGAGTATGGTGAGGGAACGTCAAACCGTTTCGTTAAGTGGAAGCTTGCTGTTAACGCATCCATGGGGTATTGATCTTAAAGATGAACAAAATCCTAAAGAAGACGGATCTTACGTAATCAATAATCACAAACAGCAGGAGTTGAAAGAAAGCAAATGATGCTTATCCATTATATTCTTACAAAAGAAGTCTCATAGATCAGAGCCGTGCGAAATGTTCATCGCTTCGGCTCTATTTTAATTGGAAAGGTTGTGTAGAAGATCGGTATAAAGAAAAAACTAGCTTGTGGAGCCTTAATTTCTAGTTTGTTTTTAGGAGGTCGATATCGCAAAAAAAGAAGTGGTAAAATAAATAACGGAAAGACATTGTCTCAATCTCTACATAGCATAGTAAATGATGAGCGTCTTTATGGCGCGATTGCTGGGATAAGCATCCGTAGTAATCATAGTGGAGAGCTTCTCTACGACCATTTTGGAGATTTAAGAATGACGCCCGCTTCAAATATGAAGCTCATTACAGCGGCGGCAGCTCTAGAGAAACTTGGTGCTGACTATCGATTCAGCACTGAGGTACAAACAGATGGAGAAATACAGGATGGTCGTTTAATGGGGAACCTTTATCTAAAGGGGAAAGGAGACCCAACGGTTTTACAGGAAGATTTAGATCAAATTGCTTTAGAATTGAAAGCTCTTGGGATTGAACGTATTCAAGGTGATGTTATAGGTGATTATTCCTGGTATGACGAGCAGTACCTATCAGAAGATATGGTTTGGAGTGATGAACATGAGTATTACGGTGCTCAAATCTCTGCCCTCACTATCTCTCCTAATACGGATTTTGACGCAGGAACCATTATTGTTGAGGTTGCACCAGGAGAAGAAGGCGATTCACCTAAAGTAGTTATTTCTCCCACGGCGAACGATATACAATTAGTGAATAACGCTCTTACGACTTCACCCTCTCACGGGGAAGGGGAATTACATATCATTCGTCAGCATGGTACGAATACGCTTACAATCAGCGGTACCATTTCGAAGGATGCTCCACCAGAAAAAAAGTGGATTGCGTTATGGAGCCCAGATAGTTACGCCCTACATCTGTTTAAAGATTCCTTAAAAGGACTTGGTATTTACATAAGTGAGGAAGCCTTAAAAAATAAGTCAACTGAAATCAAAACGCTTTTAACTAAACAGTCTATGCCTCTTTCTGAATTGCTACTGCCATTTATGAAACTAAGTAATAATGGGCATGCAGAAGTTCTTATAAAAGAAATGGGCAGGAAAGTTAGGGGAGAAGGAAGTTTTTCAGCAGGACTTGAAGTTGTGAGAACATTTTTAAGAGAAGAAGGATTAGATCCTGATAACATGTGTTTAAGAGATGGTTCTGGTATTTCACAAATGAACTTGATACAGCCGAATCAGCTATCTTTGCTTTTATTCAAACTTCAAAGCAAACCCTGGTTCTCATCATTTATGAACTCACTTCCTGTAGCGGGAATCCCTGATCGGCTAGTGGGAGGGACTTTGCGAGAGCGTCTAAGGGCTACATCAGCAGAAGGCGTTGTTTTTGCTAAAACTGGCTCTCTAATTGGTGTTACTTCTTTATCTGGATATGTTAAAACGAATAATTCGCTCATTTTTTCAATTATTATTAATAAGTTTCTAGATGAAGAAGAAATGGAAAAGATAGAGGATGAACTGATGATCGTATTATCTTCTACTTTTATGTAATGGGTCATTAGTGGTTGGTAGAGTTGAAGGGTTGAAAATCGAAAAAAGAAATTTAACAGATTGAATTGTCGAATCGTGAAGCCGGTCATCTACATGACTGGTATAATAGTAGTAGACATTACTAATACGGAGGCAATTTAAAATAGCCATTCAGTCATAACTTCAAGCCAATCTATCAGCGATCAAAGCTGTTTATGACGACTTCAAAGTTAGATATTCATAAAGAAAGAGTAGCAAGGGAAGGGGGATTAAATGTTGAAGCGTTTGTATCAATATCTTTTATTTGTATGTGTGATTTTATCCGTTTCAACGATTTGGTATGAATCTCCCTTTCAACAGGCGATCCTCATCGGCACTTGGATCGTCTTTTTTATTGATTATACGGTCTTTCTTTATTTATCTGAAGATCGATGGGAATATATAAAAAAGCATCCATTTGATTTAATAGCTCTAATTCCGCTAGATTCAATCTTTCAAGGAGCTAAGCTTGCGAGACTTTATAGACTATGGCGAATTAAAACAATCGCCAAGCGATTTAGTAATCCCATTCTAGGTAAAGCGATGGGTATGTCTCCTCAAACGTGGTTTTTAACTAGTTTTGTATTTGTTATCGTCTCAACATTTCCATTCTATTTCTATGAACCTGTCGTGGATTCTTTTCAAGATGCAGCGGTTTGGTCATTAGGTTCGATCATTTTTGTTGGACGATTTTCAGTAGAACCAACTTCTTTTGTAGGTAAATTTGTGATTATTTTACTTACAATTGTAGGAATACTTCTTCATGCGCTTATTGTGAGAACTGTATTTCGTTACGTGGATTACCTTCGTAAAAAATGGTCATCCACAGAGGATGACCATTCAAATGAAGCCTAGTAAAACCATTTTACGATGAAGAATGTAAAAATGGAAAGAGCAACTGATACAATTGTAATAATGGCCATTGGCTTTAGTGCTTTATCTTTCAAATCCTTCAGACTAACACTCAATCCTAGGCCTACCATAGCAGCCGTCAAACACCACGTTGTTATTTCGGTTACTACATTTGTTGCAGATTCAGAAAAGGGAATAATGGGTCCTAGGAGATAAGTTCCTGCGAGACTCATTAAGATAAACCCGATTAAAAACCATGGAAAAGAGACTTTTTGTTTTGTGCCCGCGTTTTTGCGTTTCATTAGGTACATGAGAAGAAAACAAACTGGTACGAGGAGAAAGACTCTTCCTAGCTTTGCAAGGAGCCCCATTGCAAGAGCTGTTTCTCCTCCTGGCGCTGCTGCTAATGCAACGTGAGCAACTTCATGTAGTGAAATACCTGACCATACTCCATATTGACTTTCAGTTAATGGAAGGAATGGGCGAAGAATCGTATATCCGATTGAAAATACCGTTCCAAATAGAGCGATAATCCCCACTCCAATTGCCGTATCCTCTTCTTTAGATTCCGCGATCGGCGCAATTGCTGCAATGGCTGCAGCTCCACAAATCCCTGTACCAGCACCAAGTAAAAAGGTTATGGATGTATTAGCTTTCATCACTTTAGAAAGCCAAACAGACGATAAGATAGAAAATACGATGATAAGCGCGCCTAATAATAATATGGGTAATCCATCTTGAAGAATCAGGCTTACATTTAGTTTAATTCCATATAAAATGATGGCGAACCTAAGTATTTTTTTAGATGAAAAAGTGATTCCTCTTCTTAACCATTCGGGATACCCGGCTACTTGCCGATAAACGATTGCGATCAGAATGGCTGATGCGAGTTGTCCTGTAAGACTAAAGCCTGGCACCATAGCAAGGAAATAACCTAATAGTGCAATAAAAAAGGTAAATGCTATGCCGAGGAAAAATCGTATGTTCTCAGGTATAGTTTGTTGTTGTCTTAAAGTATTAATCATCATGTCCCCCCCGTTTCTCTTTCTTTAGTCTACTTCAGCTATTGCTATAAGTGAAATAATTAAATAGAATATGTACTATAAGTATTAACTTATAGTAAGGGGTGATGACGTGGATCAGCAGTTACACGTTTTCGTTACAGTCGTAGAAAAACGCAATTTCTCTCGAGCGGCAGAGGAGTTACACATGACTCAACCCGCGGTTAGTCAATATATCAAAAGCCTGGAAGAGGCGCTTGGTACTAAACTGTTAGAAAGAAACAACCGATCTGTGGAAATGAACAAGGCAGGAGAAATTGTCTACCACCATGCGAAAGAATTCTTAAATCTTTATTCAAAGATGACGTATCTTTTGGATGACCTAACAAACCGAGCGAGTGGGAAAATTACAATTGGTGCAAGTTATACCTACGGTGAATATGTCCTTCCACATGTGATTGCAGCTATTAGAGAAAAATACCCATTAATTACACCATCTATAACGATTGGGAATTCAAGAGAAATTGGTGATCTTGTCTACTCACACCAACTTGATGTTGGCATCATAGAAGGTGACTATCCTGCTAGGGACATGCAAGTGGATAGCTTCACTGAGGATGAAATGGTTATCGTAGCATCACCAACACATCATCAAGTGAACAGTGGAAAGACACTTGAACAAGAGATGTGGGTTGTGAGGGAGGAAGGGTCTGGGACGAGAGAAGCTACAGAGAAGATGTGGAAGCAGCTCAATATAGAGCCTACTCAAAAACTAGCCTTTGGGAGTACGCAGTTAATTAAAGAATCTGTCGAAGTTGGAATTGGTATAAGTATTTTATCGAAGTGGACAATACGGAAAGAGTTAGAACTTGGTACACTACAAATTCTGGAAATACCGAATTTCACCTATTCAAGGACGTTTTCAATTTTGATGCGCTCTCCCTTTCAAACAAAAGTACTTGAAGTTTTTCTAGACTATGTTCATTCTCATCATAGAACGTAGCACATATATAGAGAGTTTTTCGTTAGCGTGATATAGTTAGGGAATTGAAAAAGGAACGGATAAAAGGAAGCGATGTAAGATGAAAGAATTAATTGATGAATGGCAATTAGCGCTTCGCGCTGAAATTGCACACCTTAAAAAATTTGGTAGCAGACCAATTAGAGTTGTCAATGGAAGGCTGCTGTCTTCAGGTGACGATTTTAGATATTACTTTGATGCACGTACCCCAATTCAAATCCCAACTGGATCAAAGGTTCGGCTTGAGATGAAACATATTAAGCGCGAAGGCAGGGTACTGTCTTCAGAAGGAAAGAATGTCATTCTAGCTCTTGAAGCTGGTTTTGGAGAGCGAATTGGAGAGGCAGATCTCTATCATGACCCATGGGAACTGCTAGATGAACTGCATGAGCGTCTTGAAGAAATAAAAAAAAGCAAAAGAAGGTTAGCTAGGGTTAATCGAGTAATGAATCCTCCCAATTCTGTGAAGTATCCTGATGATAAGATCAAAAGCCGGCTTCATGAGCTGATTCTACGAACCAAATATAACCCAGTGACGTACGTGTGGGGACCTCCAGGGACTGGGAAAACTCATAATCTAGCAAGAGCCGCTGCAAATCACTTTTTCAAAGGAAATAGCGTCCTGATCTTATCTCATAGTAATCAAGCTGTTGATGTATTAATGCGGGAAACAGCCTCATTTGCGGATAATAGAGAGAAATTTGAAGAAGGAAAAATTGTGCGGTATGGACAACAGCGCGATGTTTCATCAAATCTGCCGCTTTTTACAGATCAATTGCTTATGACGAAGCATCCAGACCTTGCCAACGAGAAAGAGAGTATTCTTGATGAACGAAAAAAACTGAAGGAGGACTTATCTAATTCCTTTAGTAAACGCGATTCTGATCAGTTATTAAAGCTTGAATCAAAATTAGGAAATGTTTTAGAGCAGATTCGTCGGAAAGAAACTCAGTTTGTAAAAGAAGCAACGATTATAGGCACAACACTAACAAAAGCCGCTATTGATGAGAATATCTATCGGAAGAGGGTAGATGTAGTGATCATCGATGAAGCGAGTGTGGCCTATGTGCCCCAGGCAGCATTTGCTGCTTCACTTGGAAAACGAGTTGTTATATGTGGCGATTTTAAACAGCTACCTCCTATAGCGTCTGCACGGCACCCGCTTGTTTCAAAATGGTTAAGAGAAGACGTATTTCACTGTTCGGGAATTGTTGAAACTGTCGAAACCGGTAAACTTCATCCTCAACTCTTTCTGTTAAATGAACAAAGACGAATGCACCCGGTTATTTCAGACTTTACAAACAATAAAATTTATCATTCACTTGTAACAGATCATCCGAAAACTGCCGTACTTAGAGCACCGATATCAGACCAAGCTCCTTTTGAAGGTATGGCATCTGCTCTAATTGACACAAGTCATACTGGCTATTTTTGTATGACGGGACATTCATCGAAGTCACGAATGAATTTATGGCAGCTTTTTCTAGCTTTTCAGGCAATTTACGAAGCGTTACAAGCGGGGATGTCATCAATTGGTTATGTTACCCCTTATCGCGCTCAAGCGAAGATGATGAATTTATTAATAGATGATCTTTTAAAACATTCTTTTGTTGAGGCTGACATTCTCTCAGCCACGGTTCATCGTTTTCAAGGAAGTGAGCGAGATATGATGGTGTTTGATACAGTAGATGGAGAACCAGAATCACGTCCTGGCATGTTATTGAGCGGTCACAATAGTGAAAGACTTATCAATGTTGCGATGACGAGAACGAAGGGGAAATTTATACAAATTAGCAATGTTGATTATATACAAAAACGGATGTCTCCATCAAAAACACTACGACAATTAGTTGATCATCAGCTATTAAAAAAAGAGAGAATCTCTCCTACGCATATAGGAAAGTGGGTAAAGAATCAGCATCCCAAATTGAAGTGGCACCACGCACTGAATACTGACATGATTTTTCAAGATATTCAAACTTCGGAAGAAATCGTTATTTCAATTCCTAAGGGAACAAGGTTAACAGCCGAGTGGGTGAACGTATTAAAAAAAGCAAAAGGTAAGCTGTCCATTATTTCACCAGAGATCGTTCAGTCAGTCCCGATTGCTCACCATGTCGACCATAGTCTGGCATTCCCATTTATAGCGCTTGATCGAAATGTGTTTTGGCTTGGTGTTCCATTTGAAGGGATGAAAGATGTCCTTCCACCCGCAGTTGCCTTGAGACTTGAGTCTACACTTTTTACTGGAGAAATATTGAATCAAATTGTTCCCCGAGATTAATAGAATAATGTTCCTTTTGCTTTTCTTCGTTTACGTTACTGTGATAAAGTTACAGAGAATAACGATATGAAAAGAAAGCTGGTGACTTATGGGGATTCAAAAACTGGAACATGTCGGGGTACAAGTAAGAAATATTGAAGCTTCGAAAGGTTTCTATCAAGGGATTATTGGATTAGAGTTACTTGATGAATTCGATCATCCTGATGGTGATAAAAAGCTAGCCTTTCTTGGTTTAAACGGGCAAATTTTAGTAGAGCTAATAGAAGGTTATCATCCTGATTTACCCGCAGAAGGAAAAGTTCATCACATTGCCTTTACGGTTGAAAATATCGAACAAGAACGCACTCGTCTTCATGACCTTGGTGTAACGTTTATCGATGAAGAAATCAATACATTACCAAACGGTGCAAAATATTTGTTCTTCGCAGGACCTGATGGAGAATGGCTTGAATTCTTTGAATCTGCTACTTATTAACTACGAGTGAAATGACTAAAAACCAGCGTCCCATTCAGAAGGATGCTGTTTTTTTCTGTTCAAGAGCTCCAATCCATTCGTTTCTGACCGCTCGTCTTCGCTTTTTGTTGTCTGAGCAGAAAACTCTTAATCAAAACAGTGATGTTGTAAGATGGTAGAGAACTTATGTGAGAGAAAGAAGGAATATGTATGGCGAAACAGCAGGGTCTTCAAAAAGAGAAGATCTGGACGCGGGACTTTATTTTTATATGTATGGCAAACTTTTTTATTTTTGCAGGATTCCAAATGACCCTCCCAACGCTGCCTTTATTTGTGAATGAACTTGGTGGGAGCGACCAGCTTATCGGTTTTGTTGTTGGTATTTTCACATTATCTGCCTTGCTTATACGACCGTGGAGCGGTCATGTATTAGAGTCACTCGGAAGAAGAATAATCTTTTTAATTGGCTTAATCGTTTTTGTCATTTCCGTTGGCTCTTATGCGTTTACAGGAAGTTTGATTCTTTTGTTTCTTATGAGAGTAGTACAAGGCCTTGGCTGGGGAATGTCTACAACGGCGGTTGGTACAATTGCAACTGACTTGATTCCTCAAAAGCGAAGGGGAGAAGGCATGGGTTATTTTGGCCTTGCAGGGAATTTAGCGATGGCATTTGGACCAGCTCTCGGTTTATTCTTAATCGCTCTTTCTGGATTTCAAACGATGTTTTTGATTGCCGCTTCTGCCGGTTTACTTTCATTCATCATCGCTGCCTTTATTCGCTATAAACCTGCGAATAAAACACCGATTGAGAAAAAGAAATGGGATATATTTGAGAAGACAGCTTTAATGCCTTCAATTCTTCTTTTCTTTATTACAATGGTCTTTGGAGGAATCGCTACTTTTCTTCCGTTGTATGCAGAACAGCTAGGAATTGATGGAATTGAATGGTACTTTGTCGTATTTGCTGTTTCGCTTATGCTCGTACGTGCTTTCGCTGGACAAATCTATGATCGAAAAGGTCATAAAGCTATATTTCTTCCAGGTGCATTTTTGATTTTACTGGCTATGGTAGATCTAACTTTATTAGCCAATCAATTTATGCTCATTCTTGCGGCTGTGCTATTTGGCATAGGATTTGGCTCCGTTCAACCTGCTCTTCAAGCATGGGCTGTTAATGAAGCACCGCTTCACAGAAAAGGTATGGCTAACGCAACCTTTTTCTCCTTCTTCGATTTAGGTGTAGGACTTGGTGCGATGTTTTTCGGTCTAATTGCTTCTACTTTTGGATATGCTGATATTTATTTAACAGCTGGAATATCTGTCATCATTTCTATGGTGATCTACGTCATTTACTTAAAAAGAAGTGCAGCTGTTCATAAACATAGCGAAGCTGTTCAATGGAAGTAAGATTAAATAAGGAACACGTCTGTGTTCCTTATTTTGCTATCGACTAGCCGGAATGATCAAGTCTTTGTTTACTTCAGTTAGGTCTCGACAACCTGATAAGGCCATCGTAAGATCAAAATCTGCAATAAGGTTAGAAAGCACTTGTTTCACACCATTTTCACCACCAACCGCAAGGCCGTACATACATGGTCTGCCGACAAGCACCGCTTCGGCACCAAGCGCGATGGCTTTAAATACATCTGCTCCTCTTCTAATCCCGCTATCCATTAATACCGGAATGTGATTCTCAACAGCTTCAACAATAGCCGGAAGTGCATCCAGTGCTGCGATCGCACCATCCACTTGTCGTCCACCGTGATTCGAAACGATAATTCCATCTGCTCCATATTTAATCGCAAGCTTAGCATCATCTGGATGAAGAATTCCTTTTAAAATGATAGGAAGAGATGTGTATTTTTTTAGTTCTGCTAAATCCTCCCATGTTAATCCTGCATTCCCAAAAACGTTTGTCCAGTGCATAATCGCACCCATAGCGTCTTTTTCAGGCGGAACGTGAAGTCCTGCTCGAAAGGCAGGGTCAGTTAAATAGTTGCCAATACCTTCTCCAATAAGAAAAGGCAAGTAGACATTTTGAAGATCTAATTCTCGCCAGGCCATCATTGGTGTATCAAGCGTTACAACAATCGCAGAATATCCAGCATGCTCTGCTCGCTGAACAAAGCTTTTGGCAATCTCAGGATCGCGACTCCAGTAGAGCTGAAACCATTTTGGCGCA
The DNA here is from genome assembly GCF_050467905.1 of Pseudalkalibacillus sp. NRS-1564. Lineage (NCBI taxonomy): Bacteria > Bacillati > Bacillota > Bacilli > Caryophanales > Fictibacillaceae > Pseudalkalibacillus > Pseudalkalibacillus sp. NRS-1564. Next base: position 123,064 of record NZ_JBITPM010000040.1, read on the forward strand.
TCGCCCATCGCGTCAGCAATCTCTTCCATAGAACGACTTGATGCTGAGCTTGCAATGTAAGGTATTCCCATTGAAGCTGCAGCTCTAGCAGAAGCAAGCTCACCTTCTTGGTGGATAATCGATTGAACTCCTACTGGAGCAACCATTATTGGAGAAGGGAGCATCTGACCGAATAAACCTACCTTTAAATTTCGTTCTTCAACGTGACGGAAAACGCGAGGAACTATGTTCCAACGTTTAAAGGCGTCTCGATTCGAATTTTTCGTATCTTCAGCACCAGACCCTCCAGCCACATAATCATAAGGACCATCCTCTAGTACTTCTCTCGCTCTTCTTTCCCAATCTTCATATCTTGTTGGAAGGCGATCAGGATCAGGCGCATGCATCTGCTTATATATGCCAAACTGTATCTTATTACCAATATTACCCATGATAACGACTCCTTTAACAATATGATTAAGTGAATCTTCTTTTCTTTCAAGCCAATTCCTTCTTAAAAAGGAAAAGTTTATTAAAGTTAAAGGCTTAATAGAAGGATTTCGCTCATTAGTTTCGAAATAGTAGAATGGCACTAAATTTGTTCATTAAGAACATATTGGAGGACAATCATGAAGCTTTCGATTATACATACGAACGATATTCATAGTCATTTTGATAATTTCGCAAAAGCGACATCACTTATTAAGGATTACGCAGATGACCAAACACTAATCTTGGATGGTGGTGACTTTGCTGATTTTAAAAGTATAGAGCTTCAAGGAACGCAGGGGATCGCGGCCGTGAAAATGCTTCAATCTGCCGGTTATGATGCGATTACAATTGGAAATAATGAACTCTTTAATGGAAATGAAACGCTAGAGCATATGGCGGTACATAGTCCTGTCCCTTTCATTAGTTGTAATCTTCTTAAAGCAAACGGTGCGTCATTTAAAGGGGTATTTAGAAGTACGATTATTCAAAAGCAAGGGATACGTATTTTGATTACCGGTGCTTCACCGGATTTGCAGGAATTTAATGATTTGATGGGTTTTCAAATTTTAGATTACATAGAAGCGATACAGAAAGAGATAGAAAGCCAAAAAGGAAACTATGATATTAGTATTGTGCTAAACCATGTTGGCACTGAAGGTGATATTGAACTGGCCGATGCAATTGATGAGATTGATTTGATTCTTTCCGCACATGACCACGTTCTCTACGATGAAGCTAAAGTAGTGAATGGCACCATTCTGAACTCAGCTGGTATGTACGGGGAACATATTGGTATTGTAGAAATAGAGGTTACAGAGGATGGTTTAACCTTATTAGCCTCCAGAGCGATCTCAACAGCAAAAGCGGTAGAGGATGAAGAGATTAAAGATATTTTACTTTCAAGTAAGAAAGAAGCGATCGACAATTTGAGTAAACCACTTTTCACAGTTAGTAAAACGCTCTGGCATGATGTACTTGAAGAAAACCCTATGGCGAATTTAATTGCGGACGGTTTAAAAGATCGCTTTGAATGTGACCTCGGACTAATTAACAGCGGCATCACTAATGGGGGAATCGTTGATTTTGTGTCTAATAAAAAGCTCATTGAAATATGTCCTTCACCATTAAATCCGACTTATTTTGAAATTCAGGGAAAGCACTTATATGCTGCTCTTGAAAGCTCGTTAGATAGTTCGGTTTGTATGTCAGATGGCAGGGGCCAGGCTTTCGAGGTAAATATGTTGGGCGTCTTCATGTATCAGGTGCAGTGATCCAACATGATCAAAAGAAAATACATTCTATTACGATTAATAATGAGGTGTTAGATCCAGAAAAGTGGTATCGAATTGCCTCTTCTGATTATTTGTTAAGGGGCTCTGGGTATCCGGACTTAGCATTTAACCGGAACTTCTCCTATCAATCTGATGAAATAAAAGATGTGATAAGAGAATATGCCGAAGATCAAACCTTCGTAGAAAATGCATTTAAAAAGCGCTGGGTGGTTCCAAATGGAGTAACGTTAGACGTTCATTAATGAACTCACTTATAATAGAACATAAATCTTTTCCTAATAAAGAGATTACTAAATGGTCAACTTAAATGGTTTTTTTGATAAACAACAGAATATGTTTTGAACAAATGGGGAGCGCTTGCTTAATAAAAAGTAAGCGCTCTAAGTCGTTTTAGGGCAGTAGATGGGAAGAGTGAGCATATGTTCATCATCGTATTCAATACGAATCGCTCACCATGATCAAGAGATTTTTCACAAAATGTTCACTTACGTAAAAAAATTGAAATGACTATACTATTCACTATGCTTGAAAGAAGGGAGGAGTATTTTTCAAAAACGAAGTAGAAGAGTGATATTCTGGCCTAATGATGTACTTTGGGATCGTAGATCGTATGCAGGGAAACATTTTATAATTTATCTATGAACAAGCTAATTTGAGAAAGGGCTCTTATGGTAGGGCTCCTGAATCTAATGATTTACCTTGTTTTAGAAAATTTTAGTGGTAGCTCCAATTGCGAGGAAGACCACGTAGGGTAATACATACATATGTTCATAATTAGGAATCAGAGGAATAATGTGGACTACCCTAATATCTTTGGGGGCGCAATGTAAAGATGCACACGTTTAAAGGAGGTATTTGATATGTCAAATGCTAAGGTGAAGAAAATAGTGATCGTTGGCGGAGGAATTGGTGGACTATCAGCTGCTATTGCTCTAGGTGAGATAGGAATTGAAACAGAGATTATTGAACTAAAACAAAAATGGGAAGTATATGGCGTTGGAATATTTCAACCACCGAATGCACTTAGAGCTTTAAATGAACTAGGAGTAGCAAATACATGTATGGAATGGGGCTATAGCTTTGATGGAATGGAATATTGTGATGCGGAAGGGAACCGATTTGCAGAACCTCAATCTCCAAAAATTGATGGGTATCCTGGGCTAAATATTATTTCTCGAAGGACGTTGCACTCCATTTTATATGAGAAAGCAAAGTTTGTAGGAACAAAATTTAGGATGGGAACAACTATAGTAGATATTCATCAAGGTGATGACCAAGCTCAAGTAAAATTAACCGATGGATCTATGCTCACAGCGGATTTAGTTATTGGTTCAGATGGTCAGAATTCTAAAGTGAGAAATTTGATGTTTGGAAAGGTTGAACAAGAATATCTCGGGCAAGCGGTATGGCGTTATACGTTACCTCGGATGGAAGACATAACAAGAAGTACTTTGTATTACGGTCCGAATGCAAAGGCAGGTTTGGTTCCAATGTCTGAAGATGAAATGTATCTGCTGTTAACAACTTCTGAACCCGGAAATCCAAGAATGCCAGAAGATCAGTTAGATCAAATTTTACGTAACAGATTGGGAGATTTTGGTGGAAAAATAGCTGAAGTTAGAGAGCAAATTGTAGATCCTAAAGAAGTCGTTTACCGTCCGGTTTTTAGTTATTTATTACCGTCTCCTTGGTATCAAGGTCGAGTATTGTTAATAGGAGATGCTGCCCACTCCACCGCCCCACATCTTGGACAAGGTGCGTCTCTTGCAATTGAGGATGCTGTTGTTCTAACTGAACTTATTCAACAAGGACTAAATGTGACTCAATTGTTAAAAGCATTTAATGACAGACGTTATGAAAGGTGTCGTATGCTTGTTGAAAGCTCGAATCAACTTGTTAAGTGGGAGTTTTTAGAGTGGGATGGAAAAATGCCTGATGATGTTAATGTTCCTAAATTTGCTTATGAAACGTTAGCAAATATGAATGAAGCTATATGATCCGGGCAACTCTATGAAAAAAGCGGAAAGACTTATGCATCTATAAGGAGAACTACTTTTATATGAAAAATAGATTGGAATATTTCAACCGATCATAAGAGAAAAATTTTATTATTTCATAACATCATAAATGTTGAAGTTCGAGCTTTATTAATCAGGCGTAATTTCGTACTAAGAAATTACGCCTTTTCTATGTAGAAATGGTTAAGTAAGTGGGGGAATTTCAATAGAAACTAAATACCGGGGTTTATTTATACTTTTTGAAGATTAAGTGGTTTGCGATTGTTACCAATAACTCTCTGGGTAAATAGGAGGGAGTGCTTTCGGATTGCACAATTGTCCTAATTGTTTTACATTTGTGCAAAGGGGAGAATGCGATGGAGGAAAGAAAGGAAATTAATACGCTATATCAAGTTGCAGAAATGTACTACGAGCAAGATATGACGCAAAGTGAAATAGCGAAAGAACTCGGGATCTATCGAACAACCATTAGTAGAATGTTGAAGAAAATAAGAGAAAAAGAAATCGTACAAATCCGTATCAATTATGATGTCTTCAAAGATGTTACCATCGGGAGAAAACTAAAAGAACAGTATCAACTGAAAGAAGTCATTCTCATCCCCGAGAAAAAAGGTGCCTCTAGTGACCAAAATTTAAAGGCTATGGGGCAAGCATGTGCAAAGTTCTTAGATGGAGTAGTCAAAACTGATGATGTTATAGGAGTTTCATGGGGAACATCTCTTGCCGCCGTTGCAGAGGAATTGAATCCTCAAAGAACTCAAGAAGGAATCATGTGTGTCCCGCTTATAGGTGGACCGGACGGTAAACTAGAAAGTCGTTATCATGCTAACACCATCGTTTATGAAATAGCTAAAAAGTGGAAAGGAAATTCTAAATTAGTTGATGTTCCCGCAATCGTTCAATCAGAAGCGTTAAAAGAAGCGTTGATGGATTCTGAACACTTTCGTGAAGTTGAGGATTTATGGGGAAAGTTGACAATTGCCATTGTAGGTATTGGGTCCCCACTAATCAGCGACGGTCCAAACTGGCTCGCTTTTTATGGAGAAAGATTCCAGGGTGAAATGGAAAAGAGTAAAGTAGCAGGGGACATTTGCTCAAACTTCTTTGACAAATCCGGAAAGACTCTAGATACGAGACTCTCAAATCGCACAATTTCAGTTGATATGAATGATCTTCATAAGGCAAGGTACACCATTGGAGTAGCTGAATCTAAGGAAAAGGTTGAAGCAATCCGCGCCGCGCTAGTATCTGGTCACCTTAATGTTCTTGTCACAACGGAAGAGACGGCAAGTGAGTTATTGAATGATGAGCTTGGTTAAACATGAACATTAAGCTGAACTCGAATTTAAGCTTTATGACATGATTTTACGACGGGATCACTTAGAAAAATCGCCTCATCTAAAAGTATATTTGTATGTGCAAAACGAGGTGTACCTTCATAACAGTTAACTTCAGCTATTGGACAAGCCTATTTATTCTTAAAAAATTGTCAGTTTGAAGAAAGGTTAATAAGATTGGAAGCGGCAAGATGTATCTTTATTTACCCCTATTGTAACTAACGTGTTCATACTGTCGAAACAAGAGTTAGAAAAATCACGTTAAAAGGAGAGGTTTGAAATGAAGCAAGTGAATTGGGGAATTGTTGGACCAGGAGGGATTGCTACAGATTTTGCACAGGCGATTAATGAGGTTAATGGGCAAATCTTTGGGGTCTGGGGAAGAAATGTAGAAAAAGCTAGGGAATTCGCTGATCGTTATGGAGTAGAGCACGTATATGAGAAAACGGAAGATATATTTAAGGATGATCGCATTGATATCGTATATGTAGCAACTCCACATAGTATTCACTATTCTTTCATCATTGATGCTTTGGATTCTGGAAAGCATGTTCTATGTGAGAAGGCAATCACAATGAACGGTGAACAGCTGCAAGAAATTATTAATTTAGCAGAGTCCAAGAAACTAATCGTAGCGGAAGCGATGACGATTTATCATATGCCTCTATACAAGAAGTTAAAAGACATTATCCAAGAAGGTAAAATTGGAAAAGTCAATATGGTCAATGTGACCTTCGGTAGTTGCAAGGAAGATGATCCAACCAATCGTTTTTTCAATCCAGACCTTGCTGGTGGTGGGATGTTGGACATTGGTACTTATGCTCTTTCATTCACAAGGTTTTTCCTATCCAGTCAGCCAACGGAACTTCATACAACTGTTAAGAAATATGAGACAGGGGTAGACGAACAATCCGGAATTGTGTTGAAAAATGATCAGGATGAAATGGCAGTTGTCTCATTGGCGATGAGGGCTAAGATGCCTAAGCGAGGAATCGTAGCTGGAGATGAAGGGTTCATCACAGTAGATAATTTTCCAAGAGCTGATAAAGCAACAATTACATATACATCTGATGGTTCTGTAGAAACAATTGAAGCTGGAGAAGAAAGAAGAGCCCTTATGTATGAAGTGCAGGCAATGAATGACCTGATTTTGAATAACAAAGAGAATTGGACCTTACCACTTTCACGTCAGGTAATGTCGTTAATGGATGAGGCCCGTCAGAAGTGGGATCTTACGTATCATTTCGAATAAAAAATACTTTTACAGTTCCAATGTGTGACATGATTCAATTCTATTCTTAGGTTTCTTAAATCTGCTCAATTCAAGGAAGGAGAGAATAAGATGTATAGAGGTATTGACCATATAGGGATGACCGTACCAAATATAGAAGTAGCTACTAATTTTTTCCGGGAAGCTTTTGACGTTAAAGTTTGTTATGATGCGCAGCGACCCGAACATGATCCGATGAAAGGAGAAGAAGTAGAGAAACAATTGGGGTTACCATCTGGAAAAATAATTATTCATATGCGTCTATTGAGAATCGGTGAGGGACCAACTATTGAACTTTTTCAGCTAGGAACAAAAGCAGACAAGGATCCAGCGAAAATATCTGATTTGGGTCTACATCATTTTGCTTTATATGTTGACGATATTAAAGAATCTTCTAAACGTTTCGAAGCTGCAGGTGGCTCTCTTTTGTCGGAACCCCACCCACTGGCTGGAGTGGAAGATGGACCACGTAATAGTGGAGTATATGGGACAACCCCTTGGGGAAGTTTGATAGAATTAATAAAGTATCCTGATGGTATTGATTACCCGAGTGAAAGTGAAGCAAAGAGATGGAGCCCTCCAAAGCACTAGAAATTGATCCTGTTCTTTATTGAACTTTTGAATGGAACAAGTTATGTTTCCTATGTAAACAACACTTCAGATTTAAGTCAGCATTTATGCTGACTTTTTTTATAGTTTAAGCAGGGAAAAGGGTTTTGCAAAAAAAGCGACTCACACCAACAAGAAAGCGAAAAATCTCCCCTGCAATCTGATGTGCAATTGTAATGAACAATTTAGTAGAAGGACTATGTTTTCAATCTACATAATATCAATATTTTAAACTATTATATTATTAAAGGGAGAGGGTAAATTTGATACACCACATCGAGCTGTATGTATCAGATCTGAAAGAAAGCACAGAATTTTGGGGATGGTTATTAAAAGAACTTGGTTATACACCATTTCAAAATTGGAAAGAAGGGAGAAGCTGGAGAGATAAAGAAAGCTATATCGTATTTGTGCAAGTTGAGGAGAAATACAAAGAAGTGGGATATCATCGTAAACGGATTGGTATAAATCATCTCGCATTTCGTGCTCATTCAAAAGAGCAGGTAGAAAATATTCGATTAATGCTCGTACAAAAACAAACATCTATTTTATATAACGAGCTATATCCTCATGCGGGAGGCATTAATCATTATGCGCTTTATTTTGAAGATCCAGATCGAATAAAGGTAGAAATTGTATCACCTAACATATAATAAATTTCAATTACCGTATTGTATACACAAAATTAAAAAATAATAGTCATTAAAATTATTGCAAATCACGAGCGACGTCAATACAAAAAACAGGCCAATTTGGCCTGTTTTCTTTATCCCTTATAAGTCTTTCCGATATACTGAACGATCTTACGTAACTCTGTAACAGTAGGACGACCAAATGGACTTGTTTGTCTTTGTTGATAAAGCAATTCGCCCTTATCATCAATAAGGAAGTAGGCTGGCTCACCATGAGCGCCATGATCTTCATATGGATCATCTTCTCTATGATAGTGAACATCATATGCTTCAAGTGCTTTTAAATCCTCATCAGCTAATACTGGAAAAGAAAGATTCTTTTCTTCAGCCATTGCTTTTAAATCATCAAATTTATCAGTTGATATAGTTGTAATATGAACATTTTTCCCTTCAAAGAAACCAGTACTTTCTTCTAGACTTTCAAGATCACTCACACAAACGGGGCACCAGGAACCTCTAAAGAAAATGACGAGGTGCCATCCACCTTTTTCTTTACGGTATGATTCAAAAGAATATTCTTCGCCGTTTACTGCAGGAAGTGAAAAATTAGGGACTGCGTCTTTCAATGCAAATTTAGACAAAACTATTTCCTCCTTTGAATAATAACAATCTCCTTATAATGTAAGGCAGTTGTTATGATACTCTAATTCAGAAATAAATGATGTAAGATACCTTACTCTATTTTGAGACTGAATAATTGACAAAGATAATTGTCGTTATAGCCTTTTTATTGGTAATAAAAACGAATTGGCTATCATACGTTCAGAACAAACTAATTGCACGTATTCCAACACAATGATACAAAACATATATTGTGTATCATTATGAAAATGAATGAAAGCTTATTTTTAGGGGGTTTTCTCTTTTCGAACAGAACGAAGAAAGGTATAATGATACATATTAATCAAATATTTATCATTAACGATACATATTAAATAGAGAAAGAAGGATGCCCTCATGAACACGGTTCAGCCGATTCGTGATCCTCAGAAGATCAAATTAGTAAAAAAACATCTACGAAAGCGAAATTCCAGAGACTGGTTTTTATTTAATATGGGAATTAATACCGGTCTGCGGATTAGTGATTTACTTCCATTACGCGTGGGGGACGTTCGAAATCAAACACACATTATTATTAAGGAGAAAAAAACAGGGAAAGCCAAACGATTTCCGATCAACTATTCTCTTAAGGAACTCATTGAGTCGTATACGTTTGATATGGAAGAACGTGATTTTTTATTTCCATCGAATAAAACCGATTTACCGATTCAAAGAGGACAAGCGTACAAAATATTAAATCAGGCTGCAGCGGAAGCAGGACTTTCCGAAATTGGAACACATACTATGCGTAAGACGTTTGGTTATTTTTACTATAAACAAACAAAGGATGTTGCAATGCTTCAGAAGATCTTTGGACATTCTGCACCATCGATTACATTAAGGTATATTGGAATTGAGCAGGAGCAAATGGATGAATCATTGTTCAACTTTAGTTTATAAGTGAAGCAATGATAGACATGTTATAATTTATAAAAGAGGGGGGGAGGAGTTGAAGGTATAAATATAGTTTTGCTTTAAGAAAAACTTCTTGATGCTGCAAAAGCATATTAATGAAGAAACTCATTTGAATTACTGTTTTTGTAACCGATTACAAACAAGAAGGAGGTTATCCCTTTGGATAAAAAAGATCACGTTGATCCTACCGAATCATCTATACATACGGATTTTAAAAACAATATGACTTACGGAGAATACTTAAGTCTCGATCAAATACTCTCTGGGCAAAATAGACTTTCAGACCATCATGACGAAATGCTCTTTATCATCATTCATCAGGTTAGTGAATTGTGGATGAAGTTAATTTTGCATGAACTTAAAGGAGCCATTGAAGCAATTGAAAATAATGAACTTTCGTCTGCCTTTAAAATGCTTGCACGTGTTTCAAAGACCCAAACCCAAATTATTCAGGCTTGGGATGTTCTTTCAACATTAACCCCTTCAGAATATATGGAGTTTCGGGATTCGCTCGGACAAGCATCTGGTTTTCAATCTTATCAATACCGCATGATCGAATTTTCATTAGGATACAAAACATCACACGTGCTTAAAATCTATGAAAAGGATGAAGAACTTCACGCACAACTGAAGAATGCTTATCAAAAACCCGGCATTTATGATGTCGCCATTAAAGCTCTATCCAGGGCAGGTTTACCGATAGATCAGGAAGTTCTTCAGCGCGATGTAACCAAAACTTATGAGAAGAATGATTCTGTGCTGCAGGCATGGCTGACGGTATACCGGAATGTCGATACATACTGGGATCTTTATGAGCTTGCCGAAAAGCTCGTCGATATTGAAGACTGGCTGCAGCAATGGAGATTCCGTCATATGAAAACCGTTGAAAGGATTATTGGCTTTAAGCAGGGTACAGGAGGCTCATCAGGGGTCGGTTATTTAAAGAAAGTACTTGATCACCGTTTCTTCCCAGAGCTCTGGGATATTCGAACTGCTCTATAGGTGATTATAATATCATTATGTAAACTTATGTGAAAAACGCTCTCATTTGGGAGCGTTTTTTTATATGAGTAGTTCATTTAGTATTGCATCACTTTCTAGGAAAGAGAGCGCCTTCCTTTGAAAATCTTCATCATGAAGGTACGTATATCGATGGGGCTTAACAGAAGGAGCCTTTAAAATAGCTTCAGCCAGGTCAGATTTCTGCATACGTTCTTTCTTAAGGTAATCAAAGAAACCAGTACGTTCAAATACTTTCCTCATCCGTATCGCTCTGTGGTTCTGCACATTAGCCATAATATAAGTTGCGATTCCGACCTGTATGCCGTGCATGTGCGGATTTGATAATTGTTTATCGAGCGCATGTGAAATTAAATGCTCCGAACCACTAATTGGTGCGCTATTGCCGCTAATAACCGTTGCCACACCGCCCATTGTTAACGAGCTTACAAGTTCTTTAATAAAGATCGGATTTTGAATATCTGACATCGGCGTTCGAATGAAACTGTTAACAGCCTTCTTACTTAGCATCGCTGCAAAGGCATTTACGTGGCCTTTCCCGTTCTTTTCTTCAAACTCCCAATCATAAAGAGCCGTTATATTACTCATTAGATCACCAACTCCTGCAAGCAAGAAGTGAGAAGGGGCTTGTTTAATCACTTCGAGGTCAGCAATGATCCCATAAGGTACCTGTGCAGGAACAGTAGTTTTTTTGTGATTCACAATAAGAGAGCAGTTGCTACTAGCAAAACCATCATTTGAGGCAGAGGTCGGCATGCTTATAAACGGTAGTTTTCTAGAGAACGCAATATATTTCCCATAATCTATAACCATACCACCGCCCATAGCAATCACAACATCATAAGAATCATGGGAAAAAGCATACCCGATTAGATCATGAATGGTTTTCCCAGGTTCCATCTTTTGAAGATCGATGGAGACATATTTCATATTCTCCTGAAAGGACTCGCCATAAGTCTCATATGTAAATTCATCGAATAAAAATAGGGCATGATGAAAGCCGTGCTTTTGGAGAATCATATCAAGCTGATGGCGGATACCAGAACGAATCTCCAAAATGGCAGGGATCGGAATATTCGTTAATGGATGCATGGTCAAATCCTACCTTTCTCATGCAGGAAATCTTCAATCTGTTGAAACGATTCAATAGCTACGAATGGCACGTTATTTTCTTTTAGTAGTTCTTGCAGTGCGTCTTTAGCAAAAGTAAGATCAGCAACTTTGGCTGGATGAGAATCTGGTTCGCTATCACCAGCAAAATAAACCACTTCATACTTTTCTTTCAGATCAGAAATCACTTTTGATTTATCAATACCATATCTTCTCGAATAATGTTTATGATTCTCATCAATCGACAAATGGACATTTTTATTCTCGTAATAGCCTTTGTTCGAGAAAACAGGAACATTCTGAATCCCATAATGATTCAAAATGTGGTGAATGTAATAATCTGTCCCAGCACTTAAAATGTAGAAATCCCCGCCGTTTTCTTGTACTTTCTTAATAAAGGAAGGAACATGCTCATCAATCGGTAAGGAGAGGATATCTTGAATAATTTGCTCCTCGTGCTGATCAATGGATTGAAATACCTGCCTTAGAAAATCAATATCTTGCATTTCCCCAGCTTTCCACTTCTTATACAACCCTTTACCTTCAGGATAATAAGTTTCAATCACAAGCCAGTAGAAATCTTTTTTTGAAATGGTTCCGTCAAAATCAGATACAAATGCCCACTTTTTCATTTATATTTCCTCCTTCATATAGTCGTTGATCTATTAAAATTGTAGCATGCTTTCATATTCAAAAGAAATCTGATTCTTTTAGAACAATAACGTACAGCCGCACTAAATTGTGTTAAAATGAATTTTAAAAAGTTAAACAATTCAATTTAATCTGAAGGAGTGCGAGAATGAGTAAAACAATCAGTAAAGTCCAGGTGGAAGATATCATTATCGCAAACCAGGTTTTAAAAGAAGTCGTTGTTCATACACCGTTACAGCGGAATGATATTCTTTCTGATCGATATAATTGCAATGTGTATTTGAAAAGAGAAGATTTACAAAGTGTTCGTTCTTTTAAAATTAGAGGCGCTTATAATTTGATTCAAGGTTTAACGATGGAAGAGAAAGCAAATGGAATCGTATGCGCAAGTGCAGGGAACCATGCCCAGGGCGTAGCATTTTCTTGTAAAACACTTGGCATTCAAGGACATATCTTTATGCCTGCTACGACGCCCCGTCAAAAAATCTCGCAAGTTGAATTGTTTGGTGGATCGTTTGTGGAAGTCATTCTAACAGGCGATACGTTTGATGATTCCTTTCTAACCGCTAAAGAATTTTGTAACAAACACGACAAAGCATTCATTCATCCTTTTGATGACTATCGTACGATTGCAGGACAGGGAACAGTAGGACTTGAAATTATGAATGATATTGATGAAGTCGACTTTGTGATGCTCAGCATTGGAGGGGGAGGTCTTGCATCAGGCGTAGGGTCTTATATCAAAAGCATTAGCCCACACACGAAAATCATCGGCATAGAGCCTGAAGGTGCCCCAGGAATGAAAAGTTCCATTGAGAAGGACGAGGTCGTACCGCTTGATTATATCGATAAATTTGTAGATGGAGCTGCTGTGAAACAAGTTGGAAAGCTAACACTCGATATTTGCAAACATATCCTTGATGATGTCGTACTTGTGCCAGAAGGGAAGATTTGTACAACCATCTTAGAGCTATACAACCAGAACGCCATTGTGGCTGAGCCAGCCGGCGCTTTGTCCATCGCCGCTCTCGATTTTTATCGTGATCAAATTAAAGGAAAAAATGTGGTGTGCGTTATTAGTGGGGGAAATAACGATATTAATCGCATGCAGGAAATCCAGGAACGCTCTTTAATTTATGAAGGGCTAAAACATTATTTCATTGTACATTTCCCTCAACGAGCTGGTGCGTTAAAAGAATTTATGGCTGATGTTTTAGGTCCAACAGATGATATTACCCGTTTTGAATACACGAAAAAGAACAATCGTGATCGAGGACCTGTTCTAGCAGGAATTGAGCTCAAACACAAAGAAGATTATGAACCTTTGATTGAGCGTTTAAATCGAAAAGGATTTTCCTACATTGAAATTAACAAGGACCAAGATCTCTTTAACCTACTCATTTAAAACGCCTATAGCGGGCGTTTTTCTTTTGAAGTCGTTCGAGTATAAATGGGGCACTTTTTTCTATATGATAAGGAGAGAATGTATTAAAAGAGGTGCGGAATGAAATTAAGTATACTTGATCAAACACCAGTCTTCCTTGGAGAAACGACAGCTGAGGCACTACAAGCTTCAAAAGAGTTAGCTATTCTCGGAGATCAACTTGGCTATGTTCGTTACTGGGTTACGGAACACCACGACCTAGATCACTTAGCGTGTCCCACCCCTGAGGTACTCTTAAGCTATATCGGAGCACATACTAGACGAATTCGACTTGGAGCTGGAGCAATACTACTTCCTCACTATCAACCATATAAGATAGCAGAAATATTTCATACACTAGCAACCCTTTTTCCAGGTCGCATCGACCTTGGATTAGGCAGAGCACCAGGGGGATCCGCCGAAGCGACTTCTGCTCTATCTCCGCGATTTTTAGAAGAAGTTCGGAAGATGCCAGAGAAAGTAGATGAACTACTTCGCTTTATCAATAATGGCTTTGCAAAGGACCATTTGTATCATAATCTTCAAGCAAAGCCTGTTCCTAACCACTTTCCCGAGCCATGGCTCCTTGGAACAGGAAAGAAAAGTGCGCTGTTAGCAGCAGAAAACAGTATGTCCTATGCGTTTGGCTATTTTATGAGCGATCAAAAGGGGAAAGAGCTTCTCGACACATATCGAACAAACTTTGCGGGAGAATCTCCTTATAGCATTCTAGCGGTGTCCATTATTTGCAGTGAGACACAGGAACGTGCAGATGAGCTTGCGCACTGGACTCACGTAGTCAATGAATTTCGAGCTAAAGGGAAAACAACACTCCCAAGTGTTGAAGAGGCACTTACCGTATCACTTCCTAATGATCACACCTCAAAGTTTATTAGTGGAACACCTAAAATCGTCCAAGAAAAGCTACAGGATCTCCAAGAAGAGTATCAACCAGATGAATTCTTAATCACAACGATTACGCCACATCGAAAGGAAAGACTGACTTCTTTTCAACTTCTTGGTGAGGTGCTTATTCAAGGATAGATCTTTTTTCACTAATAGAAGGAAATCTGTTATGATAGAGTTTGGTTTCTTTTGTTTTTTATAGGATTAAATTTTTAACTGTATCCATTTTACAGTGCCAATAGATATGAAAATAAAAGGACGGATCAAGCTAGAAGAGGAGACCGTACATGACCCAACCATTACCTTTTGAAATCACAAAGGAAGATTCCTTTTTCGAGAAACTCGGCGACTATGTTGGCGACGTATTCTACGACATTTTACCGGAGCATGGATATGAGCTTCGAGATGAACAAATCTTTATGGCTTTTCAAATTGAACAGGCCTTTAAAAATAAGAGCGTTGTGTTTGCTGAAGCAGGCGTTGGAACAGGGAAAACGTTTGTATATTTGTTGTATGCCATTTGCTATGCGAGGTATACAAGAAAACCTGCGATTATTTCATGTGCGGATGAAACACTTATTGAGCAGCTAGTGAAAGAAGGCGGAGATATTGAGAAGCTTGAGAAAGCACTTGGTTTAACTGTTGATGTTCGTCTAGCGAAGGCTAGAGAGCAATATGTTTGTGTGAAAAAGCTAGACTATCTTTCTCATCGTACTGACGATGAAGACATCTTAAGTGTGCACGATGAAATACCAGAGTTTGTTTATGAACCAGCTGCATCAATGAAGTCTTTCCATCGCTATGGCGATCGGAAAGAATACCCTTGGGTACCAAATGATAAATGGGAAAAAATTGCGTGGGATCCACTGCAACAATGTTCAACATGTGACTGGCGTCATCGCTGTGGCCAAACGTTAAATCGTGAATATTATCGTCATTCAAGCGATTTGATTATTTGTTCTCATGATTTCTATATGGAACATATCTGGACGAAAGACTCACGTAAACGTGAAGGACAACTTCCTTTACTCCCAGAAGCTAGCACAGTTGTATTTGATGAAGGCCATTTATTGGAATTCTCAGCACAAAAAGGCTTGACGTATCGTTTTCATTCGGAAACTCTATCCAGTATTCTTACAGGCTACATGGACCAGGATGTAAGAGAAGAATCGCTTACATTAGTTGAAGAGATCCTGGAGCTTCACGATAACTGGTTCGCTCATCTTAGTCAGTCCGCGATCGCTGTAGAAGGTTCGATTCGAAAAGATGTCCCACGAACTGAAACGATGATAGAAATTGCAAAAGCGATTGCTGAGAAAGTTGATGCTTTGTTAGAGCAGCTTGTTTTCGATTCAGAGCTTTATGTAATGGAAGACTACCATGTCAAGATTATGGAAGAATACCTCGAGTTCTTCTCATATGGCTTAAGAACGCTACTCCAGGATGGAGAGGGCATTCATTGGCTTGAAGAAACTGAAACCCAGACTTCTCTTGTCATTATGCCAAGACTTGTAGAAGACATTTTGCGAAAAGAAGTATTTTCACAAAAGATCCCATTTGTTTTCTCATCAGCAACGCTTTCACAAGCTGGAGATTTCTCTTATATAGCAAGCAGCTTAGGCATTCAGAAACATGCTTCCTTCTCTGTAAATTCGCCGTTTGATTATGAAGCACAGATGAAAATGAATGGTTCTGTAGCTGAAAATGAATATCAAAAATGGGAAGAGATGGGCCATTCCCTTCACCTGAATAAAGGTCATTCATTGCTGCTATTCTCTTCGCTAGAAGAAATGAATAGGTTTAGAGAGTGGGCAGACCAACAAAGCTGGACGTTTAACCTAATTTATGAAGGAGACCGTGAAATAAGCGAAACGGTCAAGGCATTTCAACGAGATCATTCTGCTGTTCTTTGCTCGTATCATCTATGGGAGGGACTTGATGTACCGGGTGAATCACTTACTCAGGTTCTAATCTCGTCATTACCATTCCCTCCAAATGACCCTGTTTTCCAGGCGAAACGAAGTCATTCAGAAGATCCAGTAAGCGACGTGGATCTTCCCTACATGTTACTTCGTTTACGACAGGGGATTGGTCGTTTAATTCGAAGTAGTGCAGATCATGGTGTCGTCTGTATTTGGATGACAGAAGATCAAGTGATAAAGTATGAACAACAAGTCCAAGATGTTTCACCTTTACCAATCAACTGGAAATAATAAAAAGCTCTTTCTCAAACGAGAAAGAGCTTTTTTATATTGAAGTTGTTATGATAGATAAAGGGAGGTGTGGCATGAAAACAAATTGGGAAAGACATCATTCGATCATTCATTTACCTGATGAAGCGATAACATCAATCGTAAAAAGCTATCAGCCACATCTAAAGGTAAATACCACGACCCAGCTTTCTGGAGGTTTAAGTCATACGAATTATAAAATCGATATTGCTCATCATAGCTCTGTTGTTATCAGAGTGGCTAGAAACCAGGAAAGCTTGAAACGGGAATATGAAGTTCACAGATCCTTGCCAAAAGATGTGCGAGCACCAGCTTTTCTTCATATCACAAAGTGGAATGGATATCATATTGGTATTCTTGAATGGAAAGAAGGCTCCTTGCTGCGAGACCATCTATCTACTTCGTCTCAACAACATATGAAAGCAATGGGGCAATCCATTGGAGAACAGCTTGCCTCAATGAGAGAACTGCGTTTTAATACATATGGTTTTCTTGATTCAACGCTTGAAGTAAGAGATGAATTTCAATTAACACCAACCTCATTCATCTCAACCATTGAATCCTTTTTTAATCATCATGCTTCCAAATGGTTATCTCTTACTCTAACTGATAGAGTGATGTCATTTGTAAGGAACAATGCCTATTTGCTTGAGCAAGATCAAAGCGAATCCTGCCTTGTTCACGGGGATTATAATGGACTTAATGTACTAATGGACGGAACAGAAGTAAGCGCCGTTCTAGATTGGGAATTTGCCTTATCAGGTAGCATTTATTTTGATTTAGGTAACATGATTCGATACGAATTTGATCACATGACATCATTTAAAGAAGGAATTCAGCAAGGATTATTAAACAGAGGAATCACCCTGCCAAAACAATGGCAAAAGCTTGCCAAACTGGCAGACCTCGTTGCGCTTTGTAGCTTGCTTGATCGACCAGTATGTGGGGAAAACAGGGTAAGGGATATCACTCACCTTATTACTAAAACGATAGAATCTTATTAAGTAGGAACAAGCGAGAGGGGAATATACATGAGGATTGGATTTATACGCCACGGGAGTACAGCATGGAATAAAGAGAAAAGAGCTCAAGGTAGCTCAGACATTCATCTTGACGATCAAGGTCGCAGTGACGCAGCGAAGCTTGGGGACTGGTTAAAGAACGACAAGTGGGATGTGATCTTCTCAAGTGATCTTTCACGAGCTAAAGAAACAGCAGAGATCATCGCCAAAAAGCTCAACCTGAAAGTGATAACCGATCATCGCTTACGAGAGGCCGGCGGTGGGCAGATTGAAGGAACTACAGAGCAAGAACGTATTAAGAAATGGGGAGAAAACTGGCGCGAATTAGATCTCGGTATTGAAAAAGCTCATCTTGTTGTTGAACGCGCACATGCGGCAGTAAATGATTTTCATGATAAATACTCCGGTTTAAATGTGCTAGTAGTTAGCCACGGTTCTTTTCTTAGACATTTCTTTAAAAGCACCCTACCTGAACTAAATCATGAAAATCATATTGTAAATACTTCTTTAACGATTCTTAAAAGAGATGGAGACAAATGGTTAAATGAAAAGTTCCATTCCACACGCCATCTTAATTAATAAACGAATCAATCCATATCCTGAGTCTTTATTTAGAGAGGATTTTTGATAATGATCGAGAAGACCTTCAATATAGAACGTTACCATTCATTATTGGAGGGAAAAGCCATGAACGCAAAACCCGAAATGATAGGGGAAGATTTATCTCTTATTGATCTCTATGACCTCTCCCTTGAACTAAGGACGGGTTCTTATGTCCTGCATGGGGAAGAACTTACAATCATTGAAACTAGCGCGAGTCCACCGATTCCTTACTTAATTAGCGGGTTAGAAAAACTCCAAATCAATTTAGAAGAGGTTCGCAACATCATTGTCACTCATATCCATCTCGATCACGCTGGAGGGACAGGGCTATTTCTTGAAAAATGTCCCAATGCTCGTGTTTTTGTTCATCCAAAAGGGATTCGCCATTTAGAAAACCCATCTCGCTTAATTGAGGGAGCAAAAGCTGTTTATGGGGATAACTTCCAGAAGTTATTCGAACCAATAATTCCGATTAAAGAAGACCGGCTAATCGCTATGAATGACATGGACACGATGCGAATTGGGCCGAATCGAATGTTAACTTTCATGGATACTCCGGGACATGCCAAACACCATTTCTCGATCTATGACTCAAAAACGAACGGGGTGTTTGTAGGTGATACGATGGGAGTTTATTATCCGCATCTCGATGTTGAACTTTATCTTCCATCAACATCACCAAATCAATTCGATCCAGACGCAATGCTAGCATCTGCTGAAAAAATCGTGTCCTATGAGCCAGACGCCATTTATTTCGGTCATTATGGAAGAACATCTAACCGAGATGAGGTAATGGCTCAATTAAAAGGCTGGTTATCCGATTTTCTGAGAATAACAAATGACCTCATGCAAAAGAAAGAGGCGCCAATTACTGAGCATCTTTCAAAAGCGCTATTAGCACATGTGGCAAGTAAGCTTTCAATAAAAGGAGTACCTTCCGATCATCCTGTATATGATTACATAAAAGTAGACTTACAAGTATGTGCTCTTGGCCTAATCGATTATTTGAAACGAAAATCAGTTCGAACCACTTAGATTCTGCTTAAGTGGTTTTCTTGTGAATAATACGCAAAGGCTTTTTTTCATGTTATATTGAATGAATCATTTAGATCAACAGTACGGAGAGATGCTATGCTAAAAAATAAATCAACGATTCAATCCTTCCGCTATATTTTCTTAATGTATGTCGGTACTATTATTTTATTTGCGACCTTTTATATGCTGCCGTTTTCCCACTATGGCTCATTACAGGTCGTTGACTCTCTCTTTATATCAACTAGCGCGCTCAGCGTTACAGGATTATCTTCCGTTGACATCTCGTCTGACTTTACACGAGTTGGACAGGTCTTATTGATTATTGAAATGCAACTAGGAGGCATTGGTATCCTCGTACTCGTCAGCTACCTCTTTTTAATGATGGGTAAGAAACTAACAATGTCAAGTATGGTCCTTCTATCGAAAGACCAAAACCAGTCGCAGTTAAGAACCATTCGTTCATTAAGTATTTCCGTTTTAATGATCGCGTTAACGGTCGAAGCCATTGGCTTTAGTCTCATGTTCAATGGGATAAGTGAGCAATATAGCTCAGTTAAAGAAGCTGTTTTTGTTACTGTATTTCACAGTGTAGCGAGCTTTACGAATGCTGGGTTTGATTTATTTGGAGATAGTTTGATTTCTTATCAACACAATTGGCTCTTGCTGTTGACTTCAGCAACGATGATCTTTCTAGGAAGCCTCGGTTTTCCTACTATTGTAGAATACATACTCGGCTTTCGAAAAAAGAAAAGCTTGTTTACAAAAGTGAATATCCGTCTTCATAGTTCGCTGTTTCTTGTGGGGGTTGTCATATATTTCACTTTAGAACAAAATGGCGTTTTTGGTCATTTGTCAATATGGGATAAGTTTGTAAACGTGATTTTCCTATCAGCTACATCACGGAATGGTGGATTAACAACGGTAGACATTTCAACGCTTAGTATCACTACGGTTCTCATATTAATGACATTAATGTTTATTGGTGGAGCATCTTCAAGTACCGGCGGGGGTCTTCGCTTAACAACCTTTGCGGTTCTTGTAGCAAAAATGGTTTCAGTAGCAAAGTCCGAAGAATATACCACGCTATTTAAGAAGACCATTTCGCAGGACTCGATTAATAAATCTTTTTTGATCTTTTTAAGCTTTATCTTTTTATTTGGATTTTCAACCATAATTCTGTCCATATTTGAGTCTCAAGAAATCATTTTAGTTGCATTTGAGGTTATATCTGCTTTAACAAACACTGGTTTATCGATGGGGATTACGAGTGAACTTGCAGGAGTTTCAAAGTTGCTATTATGTATGCTAATGATTATTGGGCGCATTGGTGTATTTAGCTTCATATACGCTGTATTTAAAATAGAAAAATCAAAAACGCGCTATATTAAAGAAGATTTGGCCGTAGGTTAAGGAGTGAGAAGTCATGCGAAAACAATTTCTAGTGATCGGTGCTGGTCGATTTGCGAAAGGCATTATTCGTGAACTATATGAGCAAAAATGTGATGTTGTCGTTTGTGATAAAGATGAGGGACCGCTAGAAGATATAGATGACTACACAACACATTCAATCGTTGGTGATTTAAGAGAAAATCGAGTGATGGATGATTTAAACGTAGAACAGTACGATGCTGTTTTTGTAGCTATAGGAACTGATGCCTATTCAGCTATTTTAATTACAAATCGTCTTCGTGACCGAAAAGCAAAAAAATTATTACTAAAGCAGTGAGCCGAGAAATAGGAGAAATCCTGTCTAACTTAGGGGCTGATCAGGTCATATATCCTGAGGAAGAAGCAGGGATGAAAGTGGCCAAACAAATCATGATGCCTAACGTCCTTGAATACATTGAAATTACAAAGAATGTATCAGCTATTGAAGTAGAGGTACCAGAAGAACTGATTGGAAAAACATTACTTGAACTTGATTTCTCTAGAAAATACGAGTTAAACGTTTCTCTCATCTTGCGAAAAGAAGCCCCCATCTTAAGTCGCTATGCCGAAGTGGCTTTCCAAAAAGGGGATGTGATTTTGATGGTAGGAGAGAATAAAAAAATAGAACGTTTTAAACATAAGTTTTCTATTTAGGAACAGGGGTAACCATAAGCATATAAACACCAAAAAATCCGCATACTATTGCGGATTTTTTTATGAAAATGCAAAAAAATAAAAAAATATTTGAATCCGTTTTCATTCCTTTGTTACCAGTACTAAGGCCTTATATTCATTCCAAAAAACGGTGTCATAAAAGATGACAAGAATAAAATTTCTTGTTTATAATAAGTTTATTGAAATATTTTTAATATTTGGTATTAAGTTATTAGAAGAAAAAGAAAGGTTGATCGGACATGACAATTGATACGGCAAATTCTACTCAACAAAGTCACCACGTTGCCCTAAGGCGTGACATTAACATGCTGGGAAGCCTACTCGGTGACGTTTTAGTGCAGCATGGCGGCAAAGAACTTCTGGATATGGTGGAATCCATTCGTGAGAAAACAAAATCTCTCCGGAATGTTGCTGATTTGGAAACTTCTCAACAATTAAAAGAAACGATCCAAACGCTCCAACCTCCTATGAGAAAACAAGTTATTCGAGCATTTGCCCTTTATTTTCATCTTGTCAATATTGCGGAACAAAATCACAGAATTCGCAGACGTCGAGATTATCAAATGTTAGAAGAAGAGCAGTCGCAACCTGGTTCAATTCCTCATGCTATTGCCTTACTTAAAAAGAATAATGTTCCTGGAGAATTGATTGAAGATACGCTATCTTCCATTTCATTGGAATTAATCCTTACAGCACATCCAACTGAAGCGACAAGACGATCTGTGCTAGAAATTCATAAAAGAATTGCAACATCACTTAAACAGCTAGACAATCCTTTACTTACAAAACGAGAGCAAAAAGCATTAAAGGCTGAACTATTGAATGAAATCACAACACTATGGCAAACGGACGAGTTACGTCATAAGAAGCCTTCTGTGATGGATGAAGTGAATATGGGGCTGTTTTATTTTGAGGAAACGTTATTTGAAGTGCTTCCTCAAATTCATCAGGAGCTTGAAGAGTGTTTGCGTGACCATTATCCTGATGCTAAATGGGAAGTACCTAACATTTTGAAATTTGGTTCATGGATAGGTGGGGACCGAGACGGAAATCCATTCGTTACCCCTGAGATGACATGGAATACGCTCGAAAGACAACGGGATGTAGTCATTTCAAAATACAAAGACTCAGTGAAAAATTTAATGCGGCAGCTAAGCCAGTCGACGAACCGCATCGCCATTTGTCCAGAATTGACAAAATCAATTGAAGAAGATCAAAATCGCCTACCTGATACGAAAGAGTGGGGCGTTCCACATGAAGCTTATCGCGTAAAGCTTGCTTATGTATTAGAAAAACTTCAGCGCGTTAATCGTGAGAACGGATACAAAAACTCAGAAGAATTTATAACAGATCTGAAGTTAATAGGAAATAGCTTGAAACAGCACTTTCCTGAAGGGTCCCACTTCACAGAGTTGAATAAGCTTATTCGTCAGGCATCTCTTTTTGGTTTTCATCTCGCTACTTTAGATGTTCGAAACCATAGCGGTGAACATGAGGGGGCTATCGCAGAAATTTTAAGTCGTGTAAATCTGGCTGACAACTACGCCGAATTAGATGAAGAAGAAAAGGTTCAGTTACTCAATCGTCTTCTTGAAGACCCACGACCAGTTCTTTCTACCTATGAGGATTATTCGGAGAAAACACAAAAAATACTCGATATCTTTACGATGATTAAAAAAGCTCACAAAGAGTTTGGCCCTCAATCAATTTCTGTATACTTAATTAGTATGACCGAATCAGCTAGTGACCTTCTTGAGGTACTCGTTCTTGCTAAGGAAGCGAATATTTATCGTCTACACGCAGACGGTAGCGTTGAAAGTGATTTAAATATTGCTCCATTACTTGAAACGATCGATGATCTTAAAGCTGGTCCTGCCATTATGGAGAAGCTATTTGATCTTCCAGTCTACAAACATCATCTAGAAAAGCATGATCAACGTCAGGAAATCATGCTGGGGTATTCCGATGGAAGCAAGGATGGTGGAACACTAACAGCTAACTGGAAGCTTTATCAAGCTCAACAAGAAATTAGTCGGATCGCTTCTGAACGCAACCTTCGACTTAAATTCTTTCATGGTCGCGGTGGAGCGCTTGGGCGTGGTGGCGGTCCACTACGAAGAAGTCTACTGTCGCAACCTCCTGAAACATATACGGCTGGTGTAAAGATTACAGAGCAAGGAGAGGTATTATCTTCTCGTTACTTGCTTTACGATATTGCTTATCGAAGTCTAGAACAAGCGACGACAACCTTGCTATCATCTGCCGTATCAGGGATCGAAAAAGATGTTAGACAAGAGAAGTGGCATGAAATTATGGAAGAAATTTCGGCTGTATCCCTTAAATCTTATCAATCCCTCGTATTTGAGGATGATGGGTTCCTGGCTTACTTTAAACAAGGAACGCCATTACCAGAACTTGGCGCATTAAACATTGGTTCCCGTCCAATGAGCAGAAAAGGTACAGACCACTTCGATGACTTACGTGCAATCCCATGGGTATTCGCTTGGACTCAAAGTCGCCAGTTAATGCCAGCATGGTATGCGTCAGGTACCGGTCTTACCGAGTTTGCTGCAACAGAAGAAGGATTAAGCAGTCTAAAAGAAATGTATGCGAATTGGCCGTTCTTTGCATCTCTTATCGATAACTTGCAAATGGGATTAATGAAAGCAGATCTCGCTACAGCAGAAAAATATATGTTCTTAATTGATGATGAACAGCTAGCGAACCGCATCTTCGGAAAAATCGTCGATGAATACCATCGTACAAAAGATGTCATTTTAACGATTACCGGACAGGAAGAATTACTTGATGGTACGCCAAACATTAAAGATTCGATCCGTTTACGCAATCCGTATGTTGATCCACTAAGTTCTCTCCAAGTGGAACTTATCTCAACGTATCGATCCAACGGTAGTGAGGACGACGAGCTTCTGAAAGAAATTCTCCTCACGATCAATGGAATTGCGGCTGGCCTACGAAATACTGGCTGATCGTACAGTCCTCCTCATTATTATGAGGGGGATTTTTTACATGTTAAATGCTCTCGGTATTCTCGATTTTTACCACAAATACTTTTCCCTCTAATAGAAAAACTAAGACGGTAACAAAAGAATCAAAGGAGGGCAACGTATGTACAAAAAGTTAATGCCGTTATTATTGCCGGGTTTATTGCTTCTTGGAGCATGTAATGCGAATAATAACGATGAAGCGTTAAATATTAATAAAACTAGTTCACCTACAGAGGGTATTCAGCGAATAAACAGTGGTCAGCTAACGATCGATCCTAATTCATATAGCACTGAAACACCAAGTGGTAAATTCCCTCATGGTGAAATGGTTCAGGATGGTCAGTTCGAATTCAATGAAGCACTTCCTAATGTTGATCCAAGAGAATATTTACCTGAAGGATTCCCAGAGCAATACGGAATCGGTGGCAAGGAAGAACAACAGCGTCAACAAAAAATGAGACCTGATCAAAATACAGGTCAATCAGAGTCAAATCAAAAAGCCGCACCGAATCAAGAGAAGTCTCCAACCTCCGAACCATCAGGGGAAATCACGAAAGAAGTCCAGCAAGTGATCGATTTAACAAACAAAGAACGAAAAAAGCAAGGGCTTTCTGCACTAAAAGCAATGCCATCATTAAGCGATGTCGCACAGGAAAAATCACGCGACATGCAACAAAAAAATTACTTTTCTCACACAAGCCCTACGTACGGATCTCCATTTGATATGATGAGGGACTTCGGCGTAGATTTTAATACGGCTGGAGAAAACATCGCACAAGGTCAGCAATCACCAGAAGCCGTGGTTGATGCCTGGATGAAAAGTGAAGGTCACCGTAAAAACATCATGAACAGCAGTTTTACTCACATTGGGGTGGGACTTGCTCAGGATGGTCATTATTGGACACAGATGTTTATTGGAAAATAGTACAGCAGGTGAAAGGGTCATGTACATGACTCTTTCGCTTTTTTATTGAAAAAATTTCAAGAATCTACATGATGAAGAAGGAGGTCTCTTTACTTTGTCGAATCAAGATACTAACCGGTTAGTAAGTAATCGTCTAAATATGATAAACTCACAAGGAGAGATGACTGATGGATTTAAGATTAACTGACGAACAAGTGATGGTTCAAAAAACGATTCGGAAATTTGTAGAAAATGAGTTAATCCCTTTAGAAAATGATGTACTTCGAAATGAACGTGCAGGAAAGCCAGGCATATCCGCCGAAAAGATGGAGGAGCTTCAGCAAAAAGCGAAAAAAGCAGGATTCTGGGGAATTAATACACCAGAGGAATATGGTGGCGCTGACCTTGGTCAAATGATGCTTGCTATTGTGATGATGGAAGTTTCTAAAACATTTGTACCGTTTCGTTTTGGTGGATCAGCAGACAATATCTTGTATTACGCCAATGAAGAGCAGAAGGAAAAGTACCTCTTGCCAACCATTAATGATGAAAAAAAATCATGCTTCGCTATGACAGAACCCGGCGCGGGATCAGATACGCGCAACATTAAAATGACTGCAGTACGGGATGGGGATGATTGGATTCTTAACGGAGAGAAAACGTTTATCACTGGCGGAAATGAAGCAGATTTTGTGATGGTTATTGCCATTACAGATAAAGAAAAACACGCAGCTACAGGTAGAGATGGTGTCACGTGTTTTATTGCGGACCGAGAGATGGGATGGAAATCTGAATACATTCACACAATGGGTGAATGGGGACCTGCTGGCCTAGTCTTTGACAATGTACGTGTGCCACACGAAAATATCCTTGGTGAAGTAGATGGAGGATACAATCTCGGCCTTGAGTGGATCGGATTTGCTCGCTGGATTGTTGGTGCAACAGCGGTAGGAGCAGGCGAAAGATTGTTGAAAATGGCGATTGACTATGCAAATGAAAGAGAAACATTTGGAAAGGCTATTGCAGAACGTCAAGCGATTCAATGGCAAATCGCCGATTCAGCTGTTGAAATAGAGGCTGCTAAATGGCTGGTGCTTAATGCAGCGTATACACTTGATGAAGGGAAAGATAATCGTCAACTTGCATCAATGGCGAAATTATATGGATCTAACATGGGGAATCGTGTTGTAGACCGCGTTCTACAAATTCATGGGGGTATGGGCTATACGAAAGAGCTACCAATTGAACGCTGGTACCGAGAAGCTCGCCTTTGGAGGATCTACGACGGAACGGATGAAATTCAACGATTAATCATTGCTAGAAACCTGCTGAAAGGGCATGTGAAAGTAGGACAATACGCTTAGGAGGGGATTTATGTTTGAATCGCTCATTGGGACTCGGTCCAATCCTGTAAAAAACATTGTTGAGAGCGGTTCTTTGAAAGCGTTCTCAAAAGCAATTGGAGATGAATCGCCTATTTATATCGATGAAGCAGTAGGAATGCGCTCAAGATACGGAGCAAACATTGCGCCGCCTACATATCCAAGAGTATTTGACTATGGAGAAATAAACGGATTTGATTTACCAAATGTCGGATTGATTCACGGAAAACAATCATTTCACTATGAGCGTCCACTTCTAGTTGGAGAAACGGTGATGTGCTCGACATCACTTGAAAACTATTATGAGCGAAAAGGAAAGAGCGGCTTGCTTGGTTTTCTCATACTAAAACGATACGGAGAAGAGCCAAATGGAAAACTCATTTTTACAGAAGAGCAAGTGGTTATTATTACTGAAGCAGTGAGAAAGGGGATGAAATCATGAAGATGGCTAATGACTTTGAAGTGGGGACACAGCTAGAAATCACTCTCCCTCCTGTTTCAAGGTTAGATCTCATTAAATATGCCGGGGCATCCGGAGATTTCAACCCAATTCATACGATTGACGAAGAGGCTGCAAAAGCAGGGCTCCCAGGTATCATTGCTCACGGAATGTGGACGATGGGAAACCTATCAAAGCTATTTACTCCCTATTTTGAAGAAGGTTTCCTAGAAGATTATTCTGTTGCTTTTAAAGGAATGGTTTTCTTAAACGATGAAATTACTCTTCAATCATCACTCGTTTCCATTCAAAATGATCGGTATTATTTTGATGTGCTCGCTATTAATCAAAATGAAGAAACAGTTGTGAAAGGATCAGCGACACTTAAAAGATACCAATAAAACTAAATAAACAACTCTCCATTTGAAACGAATCATTCACGGGTTCGTTTTCTTTTTGCAATAAAATCGTTAATTCGATTAATTCTGAAACTTTATTTGTTCCAAATCGTAGAAATTAAGGAAGGCAGTTACATAGCAACCTTTACAATTTTTCGAAAGGATGATGCAAGCATGATGGAATTTATCGGATTAATCATCTCCGGTATCATTTTGTTTATATTATTTGTGGCTGGTGGGATTGGCTTTTTTATTTTCAAAAGAAGATACAAAACCGCTAGCTCAAATCAAGCACTGATTATTACAGGACCAAAACTAGGCGATGCTGAAAAAGATAATCGAATCTTCGTAGATGATAACGGCCGGAGTATGAAAATTGTACGCGGTGGCGGGATACGATTAAAGCTATTCCAAACAAGTACACCGATTGATCTAACATCATTTCAATTAGAAATTGCTTCACCAAAAGCCTATACCTCAGAAGGTGTTCCAATTAGAGCGACAAGTGTCGCAGAGATTAGTATTGGAAGTAAACTTGAAATTGTCGCGAATTATGCAGAAAAATTTCTAGGTAAGCCTCAAAAAGAAAAAGAACGTGAATTAAAAGAAGTTCTTGAAGGACACCTTCGGGCCATCATTTCTTCCCTTACAGTCGACGAAATTTACAAAGACTTCAATTCAGTGAACAAAAAAGTGAAAAACATTGCTGAAGAAGATCTTAAAAATCTTGGTTTTGAAATTACTTCGTTTGCTTTAAAAGAATTAAAAGATGACGATGAAGAGAATGGATATCTAGAAGCGCTTGGGCGTCCAAGAATTGCGGAAGCACGAAAAGACGCTGATATTGCGGAAGCAAACGCAAGACGTGAAACCCGTATGCATAAAGCCAAAACAGATCAAGAAGCAGAAGAAGATGAGATTAGACGACAAATTGAGATTGCACGCTCTCAAAAAGATAAAGATGTGAAAGAAGCCGAGTACAAAGCAGAAATTGAACAGGGGCGCGCACGTTCTGAACAGTCTTACAACCTAGAACAGGCGAGATTAAATCAGAAAGTAAAAGAAGAAGAGATGCAGGTTCAGTACATTGAACGTCAACGTCAAGTGGAATTGGAACAAGAGGAACAGAAGCGTCGAAAAACTCAGGCTGATTCAAATGCATACGATATTCGCGCAAATGCCGAAGCAGAAGCAGAGCGCGATCGTATTGATGGACAAACAAAAGCTGATATTGAAAAGCAAAAAGGACTAGCTGAAGCGGAAGTTATAAGAGAACGTGGCCGAGCGGAGGCAGAAGCAAAAGAATTAATGGCTCAAGCAATGGAAAATTACGGTGATGCTGCGATTATTGAAATGCTTGTTGAGATGTTGCCGAAATATGCACACGAAATTGCTCAGCCGCTATCTCAGATTTCAGAAATGAAAGTGATTGATCTAGGAGGTAGTAATAGTAGTGGTTCAACCAAAATAACTGATAACGTCACGAAAACAATGACAGGTCTTCAAGCAAGTCTGAAGGAATCAACGGGAATGGATTTGAAAGCTATGTTAGAAAGCTTTGTTTCTAGAGGGCAATATGACTCTTTCTCTGCTAATGCTCAAGACTCTAAAGATGAGAAAGATGAGGACCACAGCACATATGATAGCCAATATGAAGTCGCCACCGCTTATGAAGAAGAAGCACAAGAAAATATTGAACAAGCGGAAGAAGAAAACAAGTAACACTGTTAAAGTCTGGAAAAAGTCAGGCTTTTCTTTTTGACTTATTGCTATAAGAATTGACGTTATGAAAACAGTAATGATAAAGTAATGAGAGTATTATCAGAAAAGTGTTAATTTTACATAAGAGTGGAGGAAAGCTATATGAAAATCGTATCTTTGCTTTCAACATTTCTAGACGATGATCAAATTAGTGTTAATGCAACGATTCTCGAACAACATAGCAAGGATGAATCTTATCATACGCCACACGATCCGGACGTTGTTGTTTTCCCAAGAACAACCGAGCAAGTAAGTAAAATTATGAAAGCGGCCAATGAGCATAGGATTCCCATCGTGCCATTTGGCTTGGGATCTAGTCTTGAAGGGCATGTGATTCCATATCAAGGCGGTATTTCAATTGATTTTCAATTAATGAACCAAGTTCTCGAAGTTCGACCAGAAGATTTTCTAGTACGCGTCCAACCAGGTGTCACACGTTCACAATTAAATAAAGAATTGAAAAAACACGGTCTCTTTTTCACAGTAGATCCAGGTGCGGATGCAACGTTAGGTGGCATGGCCTCAACAAATGCAAGCGGAACCACTTCAGTACGGTATGGAGTAATGCGTGATCAGGTTCGAGACATGGAAGTTGTTCTTGCCGATGGACGTGTCATCCATACCGGTAGCATGACTGCAAAGTCTTCATCAGGTTACCATTTAAATGGCCTTTTTGTAGGCTCAGAAGGGACACTTGGGACATTTACAGAATTAACACTCGACGTAAACGGCATACCAGAAGCTACGCTTGCAGGACGAATCGTTTTTCCAACTGTAGAGCGAGCTGTAGCCACCGTTACTAATATTCTTCACGCAGCCATTCCGGTCGCTAGAATCGAACTAGTAGACGCACGCTCAGTACAACAGGTGAACAAAACAAATGAAACCAACTATATCGAAAAACCAACGTTATTTGTTGAATTTCATGGTAATGAAGCGGGGTTAAATCAAGATGTTACCTTTGCCAAAAGCATCGCAGAAGACAATGATTGCGAAGAATTTATATTTGAGCACGATACGAAGAAAAGAGCGCTTCTTTGGGAAGCGCGACATAATCTTGCTTACTCCTTTAGTCATGGTTCTCCAGGGAAAAAGATGATGGTGACAGATGTATGTGTTCCCATTTCAGAGTTAACTGGCGCCATTCTCGATGCACGAAAAGCCATCGAGAAATTTGATTTAGACGGAGCTCTATTGGGGCATGTAGGGGACGGGAATTATCATGCTATTGTGATGATTAATCCCGATGACCCCATTGAACTTGAAAAGGCAAACAAGCTAAACCAACACCTAGTGCACTATGCTCTAGATCGTGGCGGAACTTGCACTGGTGAGCATGGGGTAGGTACTGGCAAAGCTCAGTATCAGCAAAAAGAACATGGAGGTTCTCTCGAAGTCATGCTGGCATTGAAGAAAACGCTTGACCCTAATGGGATCCTAAATCCGGGGAAAATTTTCGTGACTGATCAAGTTTCATTCTAGATATAAAAGACCGTTCAAACAACTGAACGGTCTTTTTAATTTGAATCCTAAAAGGAACTAGTTGTCTTCTTCGAGAAGTAAGTGTAGTACAAACTGTAAGCGATTTCATTTATATGTTTTTTAGGAGGACGAGAAATGACGATGACGAAAATTGCTGTTGTTGGGGCAGGTACAATGGGAAAAGGGATTGCTTTCTCAACTGCAGCTGCAGGGCTTTCAGTGAAAATGCATGATGTTAGTAACGAGGCTTTGAAGCAAGCACAGATCTATGTAAAAGACCAATTTGAACGTTTGGTCAAGAAAGAGAAATTAACAAGAGAGCAAGCAACAAAAAGATTCAAAGGAATACAATTCACACACGAATTGAAAGAAGCCGTCTACGATTGTGATCTTGTGATCGAAGCAGTCCTTGAGGTAATGGAATTAAAAACAAGCATTTTTAAACAACTTGATGAGTTTGCTCCAGCTCACGCTATTCTTGCAACAAACACTTCGACAATGAGTCCAACCGAAATTGCCGCACAAACCATGCGCCCTGATCAATGTCTTGCTCTTCATTTTTTTAATCCGGTACCAAAGATGAAGCTCATTGAAGTCATTTGTGGTCTGGAAACATCTGAAGATACCATTGATAAAGCGATGCGGTTTGGAGAAACCATTGGAAAAGAATGCGTAAGAATCAATGAGTTTCCAGGCTTTGCAGTTAGTCGTATGAATTGTCTAATTGGCAACGAAGCGATGAATATGGTGATGGAAGGTGTAGCTACACCCGAAGACATTGATAAAGCCATGAAACTTGGTCTAAATCATCCAATGGGTCCTCTTGAACTAGCTGATCTTGTTGGTCTTGATACTCGACTACGCAATATGGAGTACTTATACAAAACGCTAGGTGAAAAATATCGCCCCTGTCCCATTTTAACAAAGTATGTGAAGGCAGGAAGACTTGGACGAAAAAGCGGAAGAGGCTTTTATACATATTAATAGAAAGAAGGGTTAAGATTGGACTTTCAGCTCGATCAAGACATCGAATATTTAAAAACGACTGTCCGAAACTTTGTAGAAAACGAAGTAGAAAAAGTAGCCATGACCATTGAGCGTGAAAATCAAATACCAGAACACATTATCGAGATGTCAAAAGAATTAGGTCTATTTGGTCTTAGTATTCCAGAAGAGTATGGCGGACTTGGAATTGGAATGGTTGGAAAATGCGCTCTATATGAAGAATTAGGTAAAACGCATAACGGGTTTACTACTTTAATTGGGGCACATACGGGAATTGGTTCGGTTGGAATTGTTGAACTCGGTAATACGAAACAAAAGGAATATTATTTACCCGAAATGGCACGAGGAAACATGATAGGAGCCTTTGCTCTTACTGAGCCATCTGCAGGATCAAATGCCTCTAACTTGAAAACGACAGCCGTCAAACAAGGTAATAAATATATTCTAAACGGTACGAAGCATTACATTACTAACGCAACAGAAGCGAGCGTTTTTACCGTAATGGCTGTAACTGATCCTTCACAAGGTACGAAGGGGATTACATCCTTTATCGTTGAAAAAGATTTCCCTGGCTTTCAAGTTGGTGCAGTGGAAGAAAAAATGGGGTTAAAAGGGTCACATTCAGCTGAGCTTATCTTTGATCATTGTGAAGTACCAGAGGAAAATGTTCTTGGAAAAGTAGGAGAAGGGTATGTTAATGCATTAAAAATTTTGGCAAATGGTCGTGCAGGCCTCGCTGCTCGTAATCTTGGATCTTCCCAAAAACTATTGGACTTATGCATGTCTTACGTGGAGGAGCGCATCCAATTTGACGTGCCGATCATTGAACACCAAGCTGTTGCCCATATGGTAGCTGAAATGGGAGTTGAAATTGAAGCACTTCGATCTTTTACTTATCGTGTCGCATGGATGGTTGAAGAAGGAAAAAAGGTCATTAAGGAAGCGGCAATGTTAAAGCTGTATGGATCTGAAGTATACAATAGAATCGCCGACAAGGCTCTACAAATTCACGGGGGGCTCGGTTACATTTCAGATTATCCGATTGAGCGATTTTTCCGTGACGCTCGGATCACCCGTATTTATGAAGGTACATCAGAAATTCAGAAAAACATCATTGCAGGTCAACTTCGTAAAGAATACAAATGAGGAGGTAAAAAGGAGTGGAAAACATCGTTATCGTAGAACCAGTTCGTACACCAGTAGGACGCTACGGTGGTGTCTTTAAAAATCTAAACTCTGGAAAGTTAGCTGCCTATGCTATACGAGAAACACTAGCTCGATCAGGTCTCCCCCCTCACTTAGTAGAAGAAGTCATTTTAGGAGAAGTAAGACAAACAACTGAATCATCCAATGTAGCGAGAGTCGCTTCATTACGTGCTGGCATTCCTGAATCCTCTCCTGCATTTACAATCAATCGACTTTGCGCATCAGGTATGCAGTCTGTTGCCTCTGCAGTCCAACAAATCCAATCAAAGCAGGCCTCTATTCTGATCGCAGGAGGAACAGAGAGTTTAAGTCAGGCTCCCATTTATTTAAGAAATAGCCGTTTCGGAGGAGACAAAACGCAATTAGTTGATTCTAATTCAGAAGCCGGACAACAGCCTGTTGAACAATATGGTTCTCATCTTGGCATGGGTATTACAGCAGAAAACGTAGCCGAACGTTACAAGATATCGCGGGATGAACAAGATGCTTTTGCAGCAGAAAGTCAGCGACGAGCAGCAGAAGCAATTGAAAATGGTAAATTTAGAGATGAAATTGTTCCGGTCGAAATTCAAAATCGTCGTCAAACGAATCTTGTCGATCAAGATGAACATCCTCGTCCAGGTACAACAATTGAGAAACTTGGCAAATTAAAACCAGTATTTAAAGAGAACGGAACGGTGACAGCTGGCAATTCTTGCGGGAGGAATGATGGAGCTGTTGCCATGCTTGTGATGACTGAAATAAAAGCAAAAGAATTAGAGCTTCAACCCATTGCTAGAATCGTTGATTGGGCAACTTCTGGGGTTTCTCCTGAGATAATGGGAATCGGACCAATTCCAGCCTTTCGGAAACTTTTAGAACGCACAGGGAAAACGCTCGAGGAAATCGGTTTAATAGAGCTCAATGAAGCCTTTGCTGCTCAGGCACTCGCTGTTATTCGAGAACTTGAATTAGACATGAGCAAGGTAAACGTAAATGGAGGAGCTATAGCATTAGGTCATCCGCTCGGTGCTACAGGTGCTCGCATTCTAACCTCTTTGATATATGAAATGAAGAAGAGAAACGAACGCTTTGGAATCGCAACATTATGCGTTGGCGGTGGACAGGGCATGGCCATGATGGTAGAAAGTATGAACGGATAGACTCTTATCGGAGGCGGCATCTGCCGTCTTTTTTGATGCGTTGTTTGCACTTGGGTTCTATAATAAAAAGAAAGAGAATCACGGAAGGGGAATGGCATGCATATCAGGCCTTTTAAAGAAAACGATTTAATAGAAATGATTGATCTTTTTTATGACACTGTTCATTCTATTAACCGGAGAGACTATACAAACATACAGGTAAATGCCTGGGCAAATAAAACTGAACTTAATAGGCGTCATGCATCATGGGGAGAGGAATTCGAACGAAACTTCACTTATGTTGCTACCTTAGACAAACAGATCGTAGGATTTTGCGATTTAACCTCTTCAGGACTGCTTGACCGTTTATATGTTCATAAAGACTACCAAAGAAAAGGAATCGCTTCCGAGCTCTTAGAAAAAGTGCAACAGACCGCACGTTTGAACAATATGGAACAGCTTCATACAGAAGCAAGCATAACGGCAGTTCCGTTCTTTAGAGAGCAAGGATTTTCACTAGTAAAAAGTCAGCTAGTTGAAAAAAACGGTATCCAACTTAAAAATTTTCTCATGGCGAAGGAGTTATAGGCAATAGTGATGTTAAAAACTAGTTCGTATAGTTTTTAAATGTAACTAATATGTTAGTGAAAAAAGGATGATGGTGATGTCTCGAGAATTCACTACGCCTCAATACCCTAACGAGATGCTTAATATCATTAAGAATGGATTGAAAAAATCGTCTTCACCAACGAACGTTATTGTTGTGGGAGCTGGCGTTGCAGGACTAGTATCAGCATCCTTGTTAAAGAAGGCCGGTCATCGAGTTACCATTCTAGAAGGAAACGATCGTGTTGGCGGGAGGGTTTACACTCTTAGAAAACCATTTACAGATGATAATTATCTCGATGTTGGCGCTATGCGTATTCCTACAACTCACAAATTAACGTATGAATATATCAGAAGATTTCAACTTAAAATGAATCGCTTCGTGAATTCCTCTCCAAGAGATATCATTTATGCTAATGGAGTTAGAACTACAAGAGAAAAATACGAAGCAGACCCTGATATCCTTCAATTTCCCGTTGAACCTCACGAAAAAGGAAAAACCGCTACGGAATTATTTTTATCAGCAGTTAATCCATTTTTACTGCTTTATAAAGAAGGTGACGCTCAACAAAAGAAATTCATCCGTAAAAAATTTGATCAGTATTCAATGGAGAATTTTCTTCGCTTCAATCCCATTGGTCCTTCGCTATCTCCAAATGCTGTTCGAATGGTTAAAGTACTTTTAGGCATTGAAGGATTTTCGGAACTATCCTTTATCGACATTCTAACCGATATCGTAAATACTGTTTTTAATACTGACATGGAATTTAACGAAATTACTGGTGGAAATGATCAATTGCCTCGGTCTTTTCTACCTGAGCTAGAAGAGAATCTCTTGTTAAATCAAAAAGTACACCGCCTCATTCAAAGACCACAAAGTGTTCAAATTCAGACGAGGAATCAACAAACAGGAATTATTGAAAAGTTTAACAGCGATTATGTTCTTATGACTGTGCCTTTTTCAGTGTTTCAATTTATAGAAGTTTATCCGTACCGTTCTTTTTCATTTGATAAATGGAAAGCGATCCGTGAGTTGCATTATGTAGCTTCAATTAAAATTGGGATTGAATTCAAAGACCGATTTTGGGAAAAAGAAGGGTTGAATGGTGCAAATACCATTTCGGATTTTCCTAATCGCTATACGTATACACCTAGTCGCACAGGTAATGAGCCAGGAGCTGGAGTCTTACTAGCAAGTTATAGTTGGGAAGATAACGCGATGTTATGGAATAGCTTAAATGATGATCAAAAAATCACACAATCCCTTGAAGATCTTGCAAAAATACATGGACCTAAAGTATTTGATGAGTACTTGACGAGCGCATCATTTAGCTGGAGTCAAAATCAATTCTCAGGAGGTTGCTTTACACTCTTTAAACCGAATCAAATTACCGAATTTGAAAGCATCGTAAAAAAACCTGAAGGAAGAGTTCACTTTGCAGGTGAGCACACATCAGATTTCCACGGGTGGATTGAAGGAGCAGTTGAATCTGGTGTTAGAGCGGCATTTGAAATCAATGAGCGCACGTTATAAATCCTTTTAATCTCATTTAACAGATCGCTCAATGTTCATAATACTCTTTTGTGAAACCAATGGCTGCAATGGCTGCCCCTGCAGTTTGACCATAACTTCCAATGGCAAGAATCTGTTGTCCCATCTTCTTATTTCCATTCTTCACATACAGAAGCCCAATAGCTTCAATAGCAATGGCAAACGATTGAATCGTTTGCCCGGTTGTGATGAGCTCTGCATAGAAGGCTTCACTTATACTCGAGCTTTTTGCTTCGAAAGCAGCTCCAGCTGATTGAATAATATCTCCCATAATGTCAATATTCAGCGCTTCTTCATCAGTCCCCGTTACAATTCCTGATCCACCAAGAACATTTGCAATATTACCAGCAGACTGTAACCATGCTCCGAGCGTTCCAAACGTTTCATTCTCATTAGAAGTCAAGCTGCTTCTTCCGATAGCTTGAAGAGAGTTCCCTGTTGCTTCGACACCATTACCAATTACATAAAGGTCTCCTCCGATATCCTCCATAAGTGAGTCAGCTTCATTTGCTGCAACAATTGTATTCCCTATAGAGGCAATAGCTGCACCTATCGTCTGGATCCACGCTCCCGAAAGAATGAGGAATTCTCCGTACACCTCCAATACTAAACACGCTCCTTTTCATACTTTTATCCTATTCGTTTGATTTGCATTGTGACCAAAGTCGATCGTCTAATTTAGACCACCAAAGAAGGAGGGACTCCTACAATCCACTTTCCATTATTAGGGATTAAAACCAACCGATCTACCTAGCAAAACCGACTTTATCTTTAAGTGATAATGGTTCTCAAGTATTATTGACTATGATAATCATTCTCACTTATCATGAATAGTGTAAGATAATGAAAATCATTATCAATTAGTAAAGGAGTTCTCAACATGATGATTCAAGAATTAAATACAAATCAAACACTACTCGGCCAACAAATGAAAAGAGAGTCCAATGCAAGATCTTATCCAAGAAGAATACCAATTGCCATTAATGAGGCAGAAGGGATTTTTGTTACTGACATGGAAGGAAAGCGATATTATGATTGCTTAGCTGGTGCTGGTACTTTAGCTCTTGGTCATAACCATCCCGTTACTATAGAAGCCATGCAGAAAGTCCTTCATGATAAAAGGCCTTTACATACGTTAGATATTACAACACCAATAAAAGAAGAGTTCGTGAATGAAATATTTTCAAATTTACCCGGAGATTTCGCAGAGCGTGCCAAAATACAATTTTGTGGACCAACAGGAGGCGATGCGATAGAAGCCGCCTTAAAATTAGTGAAAACTGCGACAGGGAGAAGTAGTATCCTTACGTTTCAAGGAGGATACCACGGTTCAACACATGGAACAATGGCGATTAGTGGTAATCTCGGTCCCAAAAAAAACGTCCAAGGTTTAATGCCAGATACTCATTTCATGCCATACCCTTATTCATATCGTTGTCCATTTGGTATGAAGGAAAGCGAAGGACACAAAATTTCAAGTACTTATATTGAAAATCTATTAGATGATCCGGAGAGCGGCATTTTACCCCCGGCCGCTATGATTCTAGAAGTTGTTCAAGGCGAAGGTGGTTCCGTACCTGCACCAATCGAATGGCTACAGGAAATGAGAAGAATAACAAGCGAGCGAGGTATTCCCCTTATTATTGATGAAATCCAAACGGGAATAGGACGAACAGGAAAAATGTTCGCATTCGAACATGCAGGGATCGTACCAGATGTCATTGTCCTTTCTAAAGCAATTGGCGGCAGTCTCCCACTTTCGGTTGTTATTTACGATCGTGAACTCGATAAGTGGGAGCCTGGTGCTCACATTGGTACATTCAGAGGAAATCAAATGGCAATGGCAGCCGGAACCGCCTTATTGAAATTTATTAAAGAACAGAGACTTGATGTTCATGCGGCAACGATGGGAGAAAAAATGCTTTCTGCCTTACAAAAGCTCCAGGTGAATTTCCGTGAAATTGGAGACGTAAGGGGAAGAGGGCTAATGATCGGTGTTGAAATAGTAGATCCTACACAGCCCCAGTCTTCATCAGGAAGCTATCCTTCTCAACCTGCGTTAGCTAGCAGGATTCAGAAAGAATGCTTTGACAGAGGATTGATTTTAGAAGTTGGAGGTCGTAACGGAAGTGTAGTAAGGCTACTCCCGCCACTGATTATCACGAACGAACAAGTTTTAGAAGTACTCAGCATTTTTGAGGAAGCAGTTAAGGCTGCTGTTGAAAGTTTATGATAAATGCAGTTGAAAAGAATCCTCCTGATATTTCAAAAGAGAAAATGTATGATTCTCTTTTTCTTCACAACAGTGAGAAAGGACAAACAGCTTTCCGGGCACAAATGCACGAAATGACGAACATAATTTGCGAGACTTTTCGTAAAGAAAATGCGCCGTTCACCGGAAAGGAGCCACAAACGATTGAAAAGGAAGTTGAAGAACTTTTCGATTTTCATAGCTCAAATCAAGATTTTACTGCATTACTAAACGAGCTTAAGGCTCCTCTATTCAAAAATAACCTGCAAATTTCTCATGAAAAAAGCCTGGCTCATTTGCAATGCCCACCGCTTATACCTGCCATAGCTGCTGAACTCGCAATAAGTGTGTTTAATCAATCACTTGATTCATGGGATCAAAGTCCTTCTGCTACGTACCTTGAAGAGGGAATGATTAAGTGGCTCGCAGGTCAATTTGGTTATTCATCAAATGCTGATGGCACATTTACAAGTGGAGGGACACAATCGAACTA
Source organism: Pseudalkalibacillus sp. NRS-1564 (assembly GCF_050467905.1). Classification (NCBI taxonomy): domain Bacteria; kingdom Bacillati; phylum Bacillota; class Bacilli; order Caryophanales; family Fictibacillaceae; genus Pseudalkalibacillus; species Pseudalkalibacillus sp. NRS-1564. The sequence goes on from NZ_JBITPM010000040.1 coordinate 161,980, forward strand.
CACTGGTCTTCTTCTAGCTAGAGATGCATGTTGTTTAAGCTTATGGGGGCAAAATGTTCAGAAAGATGGATTACCAGAAGAGTTTCATAAATTAAGGATTCTTTGCTCAGAGGAGGCTCATTTTACTGTACAGAAATCAGCTGTACAGCTTGGATTGGGAGGAAAAGCAGTAATAAAAGTTAAAACAGACAAACATCACAGAATGTCGGTATCGCATTTACAGTACCAATTAGCTGAATTAAAAGCTCAACACCTTGTTCCTTTTGCACTAGTTGGAACTTGTGGCACAACTGATTTCGGAAGCATAGATCCGTTAGATGAACTAGCCGCAATCGCTCATGAGGAAGCGTTATGGTTTCATGTGGATGCCGCTTTTGGAGGCGCGCTTATTCTTTCCGAATCTCATAAGTCAAAGCTAGGAGGAATTTGTTATGCCGATTCGCTCACAGTCGATTTTCATAAGCTCTTCTATCAGCCCATTTCATGTGGGGCTTTCCTTGTGAAGAACAAAGAATCGTTCCGGTTTTTAAATCACCATGCTGATTATTTAAATCCACTAGAAGATGTTGAAGCGGGGATTCCTAACCTGGTGAACAAATCGATTTTAACTTCCAGAAGATTTGACGCCTTTAAGCTCTTTCTTTCATTAAAAACGATAGGTACAAACCTGTTCGGAGAAATGATTGATTATACTTTTATCCTTGCTCAAGCAACTGCGGAATACCTTTCATGTCAGGATGATATAAAAGTTGAAAACCTTTCTCCAGAACTCAACACTGTTATCTTTCGTTATGAACCTCAAGATTTCAGTACTGATCGATGCAAATTAAATCGTAAAATACAGCAAGAATTGTTGTATGAGGGCAGAGCGGCCATAGCCAAGACTTCTGTTAATGGCCAAACCTTTTTGAAGTTCACCATACTAAACCCTAGAACCAAAATGAAGCACATCCAAGAGATCGTGGATGACATTCGTACACTCGGAAGGAAATGGAGGGAACACACGTGATCAGCGCTAAAAAGATCGCAGAACAGGCGACTATGCAAAGCTTTCTGAATTGTTATTTACGTGAAACAGGAAACTACTCAGAAATACCAAAACCTGAAGATTTATCTACAACCTTATCTCAGAAATTCATTTCCTGTCTACTAGAAAATCAGGGCATTGAGATGATCTTCCCCGTTTCTTATTGGTCCTTAACAGAGCGGCATATTTTTCAGTTCCCATTATATTACCGGTCATTAAATGGTACTTTTCATACTCTTGACTATGTGACATTAACAACACTGATTGTAAAGAAACTACTAATTGACCAAAACCGAACGGATGCAGAAGATGAATTGGTTCTGCGAGTGATGTTGAGCTGTCAAAGCATGACAACTTACATTGGAAAGCGATTCGAAGACAGAGGAAAATTAACCGATGAAGATTTTGATTACATTGAAGCAGAACAGTCTTTACTTTTTGGTCACTTAATGCACCCGACGCCGAAAAGCAAACAAGGTTTAACACACGAGGAGGATGAATTGTTTTCTCCAGAACTGAAAGGTGAATTTCAGCTTCACTATTTTAGTGTTCACCCTTCATTGATCAATGAAGATTCCAGTTTGCAGCTACAAGCAAGCGAGCTTATTAAAGAAGAGTTAAAAAGTGGAGAAGTAGATCCAGAATGGCTCCATCAATTTAAGGAGCGTGTTCTAGTGCCAATGCACCCTCTTCAAGTAAACTCTCTTCTAAAAAAAGAAGAAGTGCTTGAACACATTCAAAAAGGATCGCTTGATTATCTAGGACCAGTAGGGCGCATGTATACAGCAACATCTTCCTTTAGAACTGTGTATAGCTCTTTATCTAGATTCATGTTTAAATTTTCAGTTCCGGTAAAAATCACAAATTCACTACGACTAAATCAACAGAAAGAGCTAGATCGTGGCGTAGAGGTTTCTAGACTTTTACAAACGCAATTAGGTGAAAAATTAGCAAATAATCATCCTAACTTTAAAATTATCCAGGATCCAGCTTATCTCAATATCAACATTACTAATCTTGAGTCTGGTTTCGCCGTTATGTTTAGAGAGAATCCTTTCTACGAAAATAGTGATAATACAAGCCTCATAGCAGCACTATGCCAGGATCATGCATACAGTGGCAAGTCACGTATTTATTCCGTCATTACTGCTATTGCTAGAAGAGAGGGACGTGCGATAGAAGAAGTAAGTGTCGAGTGGTTCGATCGCTATCTCGACATATCACTTGATCCGATGCTTTGGCTTCATCAACATTATGGCATTGCACTAGAAGCACACCAGCAAAATGCTGTTGTTAAGCTTAAAGAAGGATATCCATCTACATTCTATTATCGAGACAATCAAGGATATTATTTTAGTGAGTCCAAGTCTGAAGAACTAGCGCAGCTCCTGCCTAATTTGAATGAGAAGAGCGATACTATTTGTTCCGATGACGTAGCAAATGAACGCTTTCGCTATTACTTCTTTTTTAACAACTTATTCGGATTAATCAATGCATTTGGTGTAAACGGATTAATTGAAGAAAAGCATCTTATGGATCTCCTGAGAGAACGACTCTCTCATTATTTAGCTATACAGTCATCACCTCTCATTAAAAGTTTACTTGAGGATCCTGTTCTTCCTTGTAAAGCGAATCTCTTAACTCGCCTCTATGATATGGATGAGCTTATTGGATCAATGGCTACACAATCAGTGTATACGATGGTCCGAAATCCGATCGCTCAGGAGGTTACAGTTAGGCATGGCAATGGACTTTAATGTATTCGATCAAAAATTACAAAAAACGATCTCTTTTGCTAAGGTGAGCTACGAACGCGATGTCGAGATGATTCACTCTTGGATGAACGAAGAGCATGTGCATCCTTTCTGGCAATTAAATATACCGATTAACTCATTTCGAAATCATTTACAAAAGGCACTAAAAGATACACACCAGACGCTTTATCTAGGTTTTATCAATGAGGTGCCAATGAGCTACTGGGAAGCTTATTGGGTAAAGGAAGATATCATTGAAGGATCTTATGAGAACAAGCCATATGACCAAGGCATCCATCTCTTGATCGGTCATACAGACTATTTAGGACTAGGATATTCCCTTCACCTTCTACGTGTAATGGTTTCTATGCAATTGAAAGAGAAGCGGACAGAGAGAATCGTAGCAGAACCAGATATACGTAATAAAAAAATGATTCATATATTTGAGAAGTGTGGATTCACTCCACAAAAACCAATTGATCTACCGGATAAAACAGGCTTATTAATGATTTGTGAGCGGAAGCAGTTTGAAAGGAAGTGGGGAAATGCCTGAATACGTCTACGATGCAATTGGTATCGGTATTGGACCATTTAATTTAGGTCTAGCTGCTTTAACAGATGAAATGGACGATTTGGATATTCTTCTATTTGACCGTAAAAAAGAATTTGATTGGCATCCAGGTATGCTCATCGAAGGAACCACATTGCAGGTGCCATTTTTCGCGGATCTTGTAAGCATGGCTGACGTTAAAAACAAATATAGTTTTCTTAACTACCTGCAGGTTCATGGTCGTATGTATCACTTTTATTTTTTAGAAAAGTTTCATATTCCGAGAAAGGAATACAATCACTACTGTAAATGGGTGAGTGATCAGCTAAATTCATGCCGATTTGGATATGAAGTCACTGAAGTTTCATCATATGAAGCATCCGAGGAAGAATTCATTTATGCTGTTCACGTCCAGGATGTGAAAACGCTAGAAACCGACACGTTCTTGGCCAGGCATCTGGTCATGGGAATAGGCTCAGTACCTGCAGTACCAGAACATTTTAAACCTGCGCTTGGAGAAACCGTCTTCCATTCATCAGAGTTCATGGAGAAGAAACCAAAGGCTTTACAAGGAAAATCCATTTCAGTCATTGGATCAGGCCAAAGTGCAGCTGAGATTTTTTTAGATCTAGCAAAAGAACAGGAGCATCATGACTACCATCTTAGCTGGTACACAAGATCAAACGGTTTTTTCCCAATGGAGTACTCCAAACTAGGACTTGAATATTTTTCACCAGATTACACCGAATTCTTTTACGATCTTCCGCAAGAAAAAAAGACAAAGTGATTGAAAAACAAGACTTACTTTACAAAGGGATTAGTGCAGAAACGATTTCAGAAATCTATGACGTATTATATGAACGATCTATTGGTAATCAACGCTCCCCCTTACACTTACAGGCTATGAGTGAGGTAAATCAACTAGAAATGAAAGGGGAGGTGTGTTTTGGCAAGGGACGCCACACGATTACAAATGAACCATTTGATTTCGAATCTGAAATCATTGTGCTTGGTACTGGATATAAACAGACCGTTCCAACTTTCTTACCCGAATCTTTTTTACTTAGGGACGAGAATGGCCGCCCGACGATTACGAAAGATTACCGCTTAATGACGAAAGATTCCAATCAGAACAATATATTCATTCAAAACGGAGAGCTACACACTCACGGAGTTGGTGCGCCCGACCTTGGTCTCGGAGCACACCGAAATGCTGTCATCATCAATCAAATCTCCAATAGAGAAGAATACCCCGTGCAGTCACATAACGTTTTTCAATCTTTTGGAATCGCCAAACAACCTGCTCTTACAACAAACTAGAAGGAAAGTGGTGAACGTATGTATTCTCAAAACGAACTAGATACTGTTCTTACTAAACAAAACTGGACACTTGTTAATACAAATCTCTTAGCAAAAATGATTTCAGAATTTATGTACGAAGATATGATCTCACCTCAACTCGTTCAAGAGAAAGATAGCTATACCATCTATGAACTTCGAGTTTCAGACAAGAAATCATACTCATTCCATGCGATTCCCCGCCAATTTGATAGCTATGATGTTGACTGCAAATCCATTCGCATACTAGATAATGGGAATGAGGTAGAAGTGAGTGCCGTTGGCTTCCTCCTTGATATCAAACCCTTAATAGGCATGTCATCGGAAACAACAGCGCATTTAATAAAGGAAATTAGTCAAACTCTCATTGCAGATGCTCATCTGTTAAATAAGCGAGTTTCATCAGACAAATTGATTACTGAAGACTACGCTAATCTTGAAGGCTACATGACTGGACATCCCTGGATCACGTATAACAAAGGGAGAATTGGGTTCGGGTATGATGATTATTTAGCATATGCTCCTGAACACCAAAACGAAGTAACACTTTCATGGATTGGCGTTAGTCGACACATTAGCTCATTTCAATCTATTGAGAAATTTACCTTCGAAAAACTAGTAAACTATGAATTAAGTGATCAGGATCGTTCTACATTCCACAATATATTAGAAAAAAAGATTGATGATCCTAATCAATACTTCATGATGCCTGTCCATGAGTGGCAGTGGAAAAACATTTTGGTTCAGAATTTTGCAGAGGAGATTGCAAACCAAACGATCATACCGCTTGGTCAATCCAGTGATCGTTATCTCCCACAACAGTCCATTCGGACATTTGTTAACAAATCCAATCCAAACAAGCATCATGTAAAATTACCGATGAGCATACTAAATACACTTGTATATAGAGGATTACCCGCAGAACGTACTCTTATTGCTCCGAAAATAACTGAATTCATTAAAGGCATCTATGATAAAGACTCCTTTTTAAAAGATGAATGTAGAGTGATTTTACCAGGTGAAATTGCGAGTATTAATGTGAATCATTCCTATTATAATCAATTGGAGAATGCCCCATATCAGTACAAAGAAATGCTTGGCGTTATTTTTAGAGAAAGTATCTATACTTATCTCGAGGACGGTGAACAGGCGATTACTTTAGCAGCACTTCTATACGAAGACCATGATGGGAAGCCCTATGTAAAGAGCTTGATTGAGAAATCTGGAATGTCTACAGAAGAATGGATGACGCAATTTTTTGATGTCACTATGAAGCCATTGCTCCATTATTTGTACCAATATGGAACAGTCTTTTCTCCTCACGGCCAAAACACTATTCTTGTTCTAAAAGATTCCAAACCATCACGCCTTGCAATTAAAGATTTCGTAGATGATGTCAATATTAGTGATCAACCATTCGAGGAGCTTAATTATCTTACAGAGGAATTAAAAGATGTGCTTCGGAGTGAACCACCTGAGGGACTGACCCAATTTATATTTACAGGCTTATTCATCTGTCACCTCCGTTATTTATCGAGCATTTTAGTAAACGGTGAGTTAATGGAAGAACAGAATTTCTGGGAAAAACTAGCGGAATCAATTCTTTCGTATCAATCAAGGTTCCCACAACTAAAGAAGCGTTTTGAGTTATTTGATTTCTTTAAACCTACATTCACTAAGCTTTGCCTTAATCGAAATCGCATGGTAGATGAGGGCTATTCAGTAGGAGAAGATCGACCTCATGCATCTGAATTTGGTGAAGTTAGAAATGCACTAAGTCACTATAAAAAAATCACAAAATAACTGAGAGACGGGGCCCGCCCCCGTCTTTTTTTGGAAGTGAGAAGAGTGACATACGTATGGTGTAGAGATGATTTGAAAGGTTGAACAATTTCGTTCCAATCATTGAATGATCAAGCTATAGAGCAACTTCATTTAGAGAACGTTACATTCAAAAACAAATATGAAAGCGGTTTAAACAACGATTTAAAGGGAAATTACCATGTAATGTCAACTCGAGTTAATGGAGGCGAAAGAATGAAATATCGACAGTTAGGTCATACAGACTTGCAAGTAAGTGAAGTTAGTTTCGGAACGTGGGCAATTGGCGGAGCATAGGGGAAAACAAATGACAAAGAAGCGCTCGATTCTCTACAACATGCTATACATGCTGGCGTGAATTTTTTTGATACAGCAGATGTATATGGAGATGGACATAGTGAAGAACTCCTTGCTAAAGCAACAAAAGGGATGGAAGATAAAATTCACATCGCAACGAAATTTTGTCGTGCAGGAGACATATACGATTCTGTCAACTATTCAGAACAAAGTGTTCGTGCTTATTGTGAAGCGAGCTTAAGGCGCTTGGAACGAGATCAAATTGATCTTTTTCAAATTCATTGTCCACCAATCGACATTCTTAAGGAAGGTCAGGTGTTTGAGGTATTGGACAAATTGAAAGCCGAAGGTAAAATACGCTATTATGGTGTAAGTGTTGAAACAGTTGAGGAAGGACTATTATGTCTCAAGTATCCTGGCGTAAGTACTCTGCAGGTTATTTTTAATATATTTAGGCAAAAGCCGTTAGAGGAACTTTTTCCAAAAGCTTATGAACAAGGCGTTGGCATTCTTACGCGGGTGCCGCTGGCCAGTGGTTTATTAACTGGGAAATTCAAGAAAAACACTTCCTTTGAAGATGATGATCACCGAAACTTTAATCGGAATGGAGAAGCCTTTAATGTAGGTGAAACGTTTGCGGGACTTGAATTTGAAAAAGGTGTAGAGCTAAGCGATGAAATCAATTGGATTGCTCGCGACCGAGAGAGTATGACGACTGCTGCGCTAAAATGGATTCTTGAACATAAAGAAGTCTCTTGTGTTATCCCTGGTTTTAAAAACATTCAACAAGTAGAACAAAACCTCAAAGCTACAGAGGTTCCTAACTTTTCCAGGGAAGAAATGGAGAAGCTTGCTAGCTTCTACCATCAAGAAGTGCATGAAATGATTAGAGGGGCTTATTAATAACCGAAAGGAGTTCAAACGATGGATAAACCAATCGAAATATCAAACATTCGTATTGAGCAAGATAAAGATAAAAGCCGTCGCGCATATATTGCGGATTTCAAAGAACCGATTCACTACGGCGTGCATGGTGGGGTGAAAGATTTTTATCAAGCGTCACCTGAGGTGGAACAACCGTCAACCCTTGATCACATCGTTGCTGCTGCAGGCGGCTGACTAACAGGGACATTGTCCGGTGCGCTGGAGGCGCGCCAAATACCTAGTTTTCCAAACAAACTATCTGGTCAATTCGAAGGATTGATCGAAGCGCCTGAGGGTGTCCTCAAAATCACTAAAATAAAATGTCATTATAAATTAATCATACCAGAAGGGAAAAGAGAAGCTGCAGAAAGGGCACTTCATGTATTTGAGCGTGGTTGTCCTGTTGCACAAACGCTCAAGGGCTGTGTTGCTTTCGAGCATGATTGGGAGATTATAGAAGAATAAGAAAAGAGCTGATGAAGAAGTCCTTCATCAGCTCTTTTCAATTTGTAGAATCATAGAAGCATTTCCTAAATTAAAACACCTGCTCTGAAGGATTCAACTCACTTCAATTGAATCTGCGAGGTTAATAAACTCTTTGACCGCATAAGGCAAGTATTTATTCTTTTTCCAAATCAGCCCAAGTTCGAGGCGAAGATTTGAGTGACGAAGCCTAATTGACGTAATGGAATCGTTTGGAATTGAAAGAGCGATTTTACTAGGTAGAAGGGCAAGGCCAAGCTTTGCTTCTACCATCTCGATCATAAAATCTTTCTGCGAACTGTGGCAAACGACATTCGGATGAAACCCCTGTTTCGAGCATTCTTCTACAATTCGATCATGTAACGAAAAATCATCACGAAATAAAATAAATGGCTCTGATGCAAGATCCGTTATATCGATTTCAGTCGATTCCGTTAAATGATGTTCATTGTGAACAACTACCATCAATGGATCAGAAATAACTTGAACCGTTTCCAAAGAACTGTTTTTTAAAGGGGTATTGCAAATTAGGCCAATATCGAGTGAGCCATCCTCAATCCCTTGCTTTATCGATTTTGATCCTACTTCCGTTAATAGAATTTCAACAAAAGGATATTTCGCCTTAAACTGACTAATTAACTTTGAAAAAAACGCAGCCCCGATAATAGGAGGAATACCTATTTTAATTTCACCCTTTTTAAGCTCTGTGAGGTCGGTTAATTCTGTTGTTAGATTACGAAAAGCACTTAGTACGTGATGCGTATTAATAAGGACAGCGTGACCCGCATCGGTTAATTCCAATTGCTTTGATCGATAGAAGAGCGGCACTCCAAGTTCTGCTTCCATATTTTTAATGGCTTTACTAATAGAAGGTTGGGACACGTGAAGACTAGTAGCAGCTTTTGTGAAACTTAATTGTCTAGCGACTTCAGAAAAATATTCCAAGTGACGAATTTCCATCAAAATACCTCCACACAGAGATTTTTTCAAAGGCTATGTTAGTGAACGCTGTTTTATTGGCTTATTTCTGATCGATCAAAACGATGCTATTTGAAAGAGCCAAAGTAGAGAATCATATATATAGCCAATGCACATTTCGAAAATTCTGAATTATAACCTGAAAGCATACCTAATATGCGATATATGTATTATATAAATAGCTTACTTTATTATAAGATAAGATATAACGAATGAACAGCACCATATAAGGTTCTGTCAAGCTTATGAGGGGGACAGGTAATGGAAAATTATAAGTCAATTGGTACTTTGCATGTTGCAACGGAACTCTATGAATTTATTAATGAAGATGTTATTCCTGGAACTGGCACTTCTTCTAGACAGTTTTGGAGTGGCCTTGGTGACATGATCACTGAACTGTCACCTATCAATAAACAGCTTCTACAAGTTCGAGAAGACCTACAACAAAAAATCAATGCTTATCACCTGAACAAACGAGCTAGTGACCTAGAAAGCTATAAAACGTTTCTTAAGGATATCGAATATCTTGAAGAAGAAATAAAGGATGTTAAAATTAGCACTCAATCAGTAGATGAGGAAATTGCCATTCAAGCTGGTCCTCAGCTAGTTGTCCCAGTCAATAACGCTCGGTATGCGATTAATGCAGCGAATGCAAGGTGGGGGAGTCTCTATGATGCATTGTATGGAACTGACGTTATTTCAGAAGACAAAGGAGCATCTAAAAGTACGGAATATAACCCAATCCGTGGTGAAAAAGTGATAACTTATGCAAAGCATTTCCTAGATTCGGTCGTGCCATTAAAGGAAAGAAGTTACTCAGACATTAAACGATTTACTATACAGCAAGGGATGCTTAAGGTACACTTTACTGACAACTATGAAAGCGCTTTAATAAATAGAGAACAATTTGTAGGATATCTAGGTAGTGAAGAAAACCCTGAAGTCATTTTATTGAAAAACAATCAAATCCACCTTGAAATTCAAATTGATCGTTCTCATCCAATAGGTAAAACAGATGAAGCAGGAATTAAAGATGTGTTTGTTGAATCTGCTATTACAACGATAATGGACTTTGAAGACTCTGTTGCAGCTGTTGATGCAGAAGACAAAGTCCTCGTCTATCGGAATTTTCTTGGCTTAATGAAAGGTGATTTACAATCATCTTTTTCTAAAGGTTCTAAGAAGATCGTTCGATCGTTGAATCCTGATCGCGAGTATACATCACCTGATGGAAAGATACTTTCTCTTCCTGGTCGATCCTTGATGTTTGCTCGAAATGTTGGACATTTAATGACAACGGATGCGGTTCTTGATCAATCAGGAAATGAAGTACCTGAAGGAATTATCGATGCCGTGATTACAGGATTAATCGCAAAGCACGATCTGAATAGAAATGGTCGATACCAAAACTCTTCCAAAGGATCCATCTATATTGTAAAGCCTAAAATGCACGGATCAAAGGAAGTTGCATTTGCTAATGAACTATTCAATCGAACAGAAGATTTACTTGAATTAGAGCGTTATACAATCAAAATTGGCGTGATGGATGAAGAACGACGTACTACCCTTAACCTTAAAAACTGTATAAACGAAGTAAAGGAACGCGTCGTATTTATTAACACCGGCTTCCTTGATCGAACGGGTGATGAGATCCATACGTCGATGGAAGCTGGAGCTGTTATACCGAAAGGCCAAATGAAAAACGCGACCTGGCTTCAAAGTTATGAAAAAGCAAATGTGGCTCATGGTTTAAACACAGGTTTCAGAGGAGTCGCACAGATTGGAAAAGGCATGTGGGCTATGCCAGATCTTATGGGTGAAATGATTGCACAAAAAGGTGCACAGCTTCAAGCTGGTGCGAGTACAGCTTGGGTACCCTCTCCAACAGCTGCAACCCTTCACGCCTTACATTACCATCAAACAAATGTGAGGGAAATTCAATATGAACTAGAGAAAAGGACAGCAAATTATTTAAATGATCTTTTAGAAATTCCAGTTAATAGAGAGAAGAAGTGGAGCGACAAAGAAATTGGGAAAGAACTCGATAATAATGCTCAAGGTATCCTAGGATACGTGGTTCGATGGATCGAATATGGTGTAGGCTGTTCTAAAGTGCCAGATATCCATAACATTGAACTTATGGAAGACCGAGCAACGCTTCGAATTTCTAGTCAGCATATGGCCAACTGGCTTCATCACGGAATTTGTTCCAAGGAACAGGTTCTAGAAACAATGAAACGAATGGCAAAAGTAGTTGATAAGCAGAACGCAGGTGACCCGACTTATCATGCAATGGCTGATAACTTTGAAAAGTCGATTGCGTTTCAGGCTGCATGTGACCTTGTCTTTAAAGGCTTTAATCAACCTTCTGGTTATACTGAACCAATACTTCATAGTCGACGAAAAGAAGCGAAAGCAAAAGTTTATTCAAATAAGTAATTTATGTTGCAAAAGTAGCCAACAGGCTGCTTTTGCTTTGACTTACATAATAATACAGATATGCTTTCAACCCACCTCGTCTACTGTGCTATTACGTATAGGGGGTTTTACAATGAAACTTAGACGCATTTCTTCAGAAGAATTATCCCAAAAAGTTGAGAAACAACTATTAGGTTTATTGAAAGAAAGGAAATATGATAAAGGAGATACAATCCCCTCCGTTTTGGAACTCTCGCAGTTTTTTGGTGTTTCACGGTCCACTATATTAGCTGCATTAAAAACGCTGAGTGGAAGAGGGGTTATTGATTTATTGGCAGAAGAAGGAGCTATTGTCACAGGCTATACACCGAAACGGTATTTCCAATATATGCCGATGCCTCAACATGAGAATTTGGAATCATTATTCCAAACACTTGTAATGTTAGAAACAACGTTGGTCAAACTGGCAGCGGTTAATCGAACAGAGCAAGACCTCCTAACAATGAGTCATACGCTCGAACTTCTAGAACGAAGTGAGCGTTATAGGGATAAGAGCATTCAAGACTCTCAATTTCACTTGGCCGTTGCAAAAGCTTCGGGCAACCCTATTTTACTAGAGTTGTTCCAATCACTATCTGCAAAGATAAGCAAGTCAATGGATCATTACCATTGCTTAATCGCAACAGACCTAGAACGCATTCAAGACACAAATCAACAACATGAGTTAATTATGGAAATGATACTTTGTGAAGATCCAAGTGGGGCTTCAGAAGCAATGATGCTTCATTTAACTTATGCTAGAAAGCTAATGAGAAAAGGTTTCTCGATTCGTTCAGAGTTCATTGAAACTGACTGACGAACCTGTATATGAAAACAATTACTAAAGAGAGTAAAGTCGAAGCTCGACTTTACTCTCTTACTTGATTAATATGATAGAATAAAGAAAAATTCACTTTGAAACCACAATGAATATTAAGGTACAAAATGAATGAGGTAGATACAACTATACACAAAAGAAATGGGGGATATTATGAAAAGAGAATTAGATCAGCATAGTGTTATTCCTCTCTATCACCAATTAAAGGAGATATTAAAGGAGAATATTGAACGAGGTGACTGGGCTCCTGGCGATAAAATTCCATCTGAAAACGAGTTGAGAGCTGACTATAATATAAGCCGAAACACAGCTAAAAAAGCGATTGAAGACCTCGTCCAAATTGGCGTCTTGAATCGAATTCAAGGGAAGGGGACTTTTGTTTCGCAGCCGAAGCTCGAGCAACCACTAATGGGCTTTTATAGCTTTAGTAAAGTGATGAAAGAAATGGGCATGGCACCAACAGATATTATTTTGCATATGATTGAAACAACTGCTTCACCACGAGTCGCAAGTAAGTTAATGGTTGATGAAGGAGATACTCTAATCGAATTAAAGAGGTTACGCTGCGCAAATGACGAGCCTGTTATTCTTGAAACATCATATATACCACAATACCTCATACCCGGTATTAAGCAGGAGCATGTGATGAATACCTCCTTATATGATGTAATGGAAAGTGATTTTGGTATTATCGTTACAAAAGCAAAAGAGGTGTTTGAACCTGTCCTCATAAGAGATTATGAAAGTGAATATCTCCAGGTAAAAGAAGGTTACCCCGCATTGTTGTTAGAAAGAACAGCCTATGATCGATCAGGAAAACCCGTGGAATTCTGTCATTCTATCGTAAGAGGAGATCGCTGTCGTTTCTACACAGAATTAATTTAATTAAAGAACAGGTTGACCCAACAACCTATTAACAGTACAATACCATTAAAGACCTGGTGACGTTATGTTGCCAAGGTACAACCCAACTTGACCCAACAACCCGTTGACTGGTTGAATCACTTTAAGGAGATGATTGAATGCCATTAGTTTCTAGTAAGCCGTTACTCGATGATGCGTACAAAAATCATTATGCGATTGGGGCCTTTGCTGTTCATAATCTTGAAATTATGAAAGCGGTTATTTCAGGTGCTGAGAAGATCGATACACCGGTTATCTTTCAAACGACTCCAGGAACAATTAAATATGCGGGAATCGAAAACATCAAAAATATGGTGAATTCGGTAGCTGAGAAAACCTCGATTCCAATTGCATTGCATTTAGACCACGGAGATAGTTTCAAAACGGTTCTACAATGTTTGCGGGCAGGTTATACATCAGTCATGATTGACGGATCAAAATTACAATATGAAGAGAACGTAGCGCTCGTCCAAAAGGTTGTGGAAGCTGCTCACTATGTTAATGTTCCCGTAGAAGCTGAACTCGGAACCATTGGAGGCGTGGAAGACGATCTTAGTGTAGACGAACAGGACGCTCAATTGACAGATCCAGACCTCGCAAAAGATTTTGTCGCACGAACGGATATCGATTCGTTTGCCCCTGCTTTTGGAACAGCACATGGCTTATATAAAAAGGAACCAAGGCTTAATTTTGAGCTTGTACAAAAAATTTCAGAATCGACAGGACGGCCAATTGTTATGCACGGTGCCTCTGGTGTACCAGAAGAAAAAGTTCGTGAATCGCTTCAATATGGCGTAAGTAAAGTGAATTTCTCGACTGAATTAAAGGTTGAATTCGTGGCTAGATTACGAGATTACTTGAATGAACATCCACATACAGATGATCCGAGAAAGTATTTCGTCCCTGCTCGAGAAGCTGTTGAGGAAATTGTTAAGAAAAAAATCTTAATGCTGCAAAGTCAGCAAACTTACGCTTAAGTCTATGATCACTACTGTTACGTTAAATGCAGCGATTGACCGTACGTACTATATGGATCGCTTTTCTATAAATGAAGTAAATCGGACGAAAAGAATCATAAGCGAACCTGGAGGTAAGGGCATTAACGTCTCAAAAATACTGAAAATTTTAAATATAAACACAGTATCGACAGGTTTTTTGGGGGGGTTAAATGGTCAATTCATTAAACGGTTAGCAGATGAAAAAGGAATTCATTCCGATTTTGTAATGATTGAAGGCGAATCACGTATTTGCCTTAATATCATTGATGAATTCACAAATCAAACTGAAATTCTTGAGTTAGGTCCAACCATTTTAGAAAGAGAATGGATTGAATTTAAACGAAAACTATTGGAATTGGCCAATAAAAGCACTTATGTCATTCTATCTGGGAGCTTACCTAAGGGCCTTTTAACGACGGCTTATCAAGAACTTGTTGAACTTGTTCAGCAGAATGGTACAAGAGCAATTGTTGATACGAGTGGACAACCGCTTAAGGAAGCTCTGAAAGCGAAACCCTTTATGATAAAACCAAATATTGATGAGCTAAGTGAAATCACCAATCGTCCGTTGCAAACCGATGATGAAATCATGAATGCTTTAATGGAATTAAGCCATACAGGAGTCTCCGTTGTGGCAGTCTCTAGAGGAAGCGATGGAGCGATGGCTGCTTATGACAATTGCATTTATACAATTTCTATTCCTAAGTTATCTGTTGTCAATCCTGTAGGAAGTGGCGATGCCTTTGTTGCTGGATTAGTATCTGGATTCTATGATAGAGAGCCTTTTGAGAAATCATTAATAAGAGCCACAGCTGCTGGCACAGCCAATGCACTGCAAGAAAAAGCAGGAGACCTTTCCTTAGAAGATCTTAAATCGCTAGAAAAACAAATGAGTGTCAATCAATTTTCATTTACTAAATAAGGAGTGATGTAATTAGTGGATACGTATACATTGAAGGAAATCATGTCTCAAGGAAACGCTTCAGAAAAAACCTATCAGATCGTCAGCAATATGAATATTCCTAATGATAATGTCGAAGTCGATTATGTATTTACAGGGTGCGGCACATCCTACTACATTGCAATTTCAGCTGCCAGATACTTTCAAGAAATCACTGGAATTCAAGCCAACGCGGTGCCGGCTTCAGAAATTTTTCTTCATGAAAAGCAGGTATTTACCCCCCATAAACGATATAGAGTAGTAAGTATCTCTCGCTCTGGAACCACTTCTGAAATTATTACGGCTTTAAAAGCCATTAAGGCTAGAGAGAATATATCCACTCTAGCCGTAACATGCAACAGTGATGCTGAAATGGCACAACTAGCTGACGATCAAATTAGTCTTGATCATATAAGTGAAAAAAGCGTTGTCATGACTCAATCCTTCACTAACATGCTTTATGCAATTCAACTATATGCTGCAAGATTTGCCGAGAATAATGAGGCATTAAAAGAACTGAAACAGGTGCCTGAATTGTTAAATGAGAATGTAAGTCATGCACATGTTATGAAGGATATAGTTCAAGGTGCAAAAGCGGAGCGGTTTATCTTCTTAGGCGCAGGTATTTATAATGGATTAGCCAAAGAAGGTACACTGAAACTCAAAGAAATGACGCAAACGGAATGCGAAAGTTATTCGAACCTTGAATTTCGTCATGGTCCGATTTCCATTGTGGATGAGGAAACCGTTGTGGTGCTGTTTTCTACAACGAAAATGAGCGAGATCGACCACACATTACTTCATGATATTAAAAATAACGGTGGAAAAACGATTGTGATTGGAGATCTTGGGACAGATTTAACGGCTGATCATGTGATTAATATAGGAAGCAATTTATCAGATGAAGCGAGAGCGGCACTCTATATTCCTTACTTTCAGCTTCTAGCTTATTATCAGTCAATCAAACTTGGCTTAAACCCAGATCAACCTCGTAACCTTAATCAAGTCGTGAAAATATCTCTGCCTTAATAACAGGAGGTCAACATGAATCTTTCACTCGGTATTGATGTAGGGGGGACCAAAATTGCAGCTGCGCTCATTACAAAAGATGGGCGCGTGCTATTTCGAAAAGAAGTCCCAAGTATAACAACGGATAAAGACAAGATGTTTCAGCAACTAAAGAACTGTATTGATCAAGTATTAGAAGAGTCTGGTTACAAACCAGAACACCTACTTGGGATCGGTATTGGTGTCCCTGGAAAAGTCGATATTGAAAAAGGAATAGCCATCTATCAAAACAACCTACCTTGGTCTCATTTTCCAATTGGTCCAAAATTGGAAGAACTTTATCCTACAAAGTCTGTCATCCTTGATAATGATGTTCATATGGCAGCATTTGCGGAATGGTATCAAAGAGGATGTAAAAAAAATGAAACGTTTGCTTATTTAACTATTAGTACAGGGATTTCTTGTTGCATTCTTCATAATGGAGCCATTTTACGTGGTGCTGGTTTTGCAGGTGAAGTAGGCTTAATGTTGACAAGTGCCTCGAAAGAAAATCCAGTGGCTACTCTTGAAAATGTAGCATCCGGTCCAGCTATTCAATCAAAGGCAGCAACCAAAAGAGCAAGACTTCAAATGAAAGAGACTGAACAAATCACAACAGCTACAGTCTTAAGAGATTATTTTCATGGGGAGAAATACGCCTGTTATGTCATGACTGAAGTTTTAAATGATATTAGTAAAGGAATTCACGGCATGATTTGCATGCTCGACCCTCACCAAATTGTTCTTGGTGGCGGGGTCATTAATCATAATCCAGAGTTAATAGACCATATTAAAGCGACAATAAAACCTCTCCTGATTACTGAACAAAGCAGTGCCGTTCATCGAATATCTGTTAGTCAATTGAAAGGAGACTCAGGACTTGTTGGAGCCGGATTAAGACTTCACAACTCATCTGATGGAGGTGCAAATGAAGATTAAAACAAATACACAACGTGTACTAGATGAAGGCATTCGACTAAAAGATCGCTATCAAAAACAGCCTACGATAAACCGCACGTACGTCGATCAAGCGATTCACCATGTTCTTCAGAAAATTGATCAAAATCTTGAAACTTTTACTAACTCTTTTCCTGATTCAAGTAGCCAAGATGGAGTGTACCCGTCCATTGAGAACAATGAATGGACAACGAGTTTCTGGACCGGAATGTTATGGCTTGCTTATGAAGTAACAGGAGATCAGAAATACCGCAGTGTAGCTGAAGGACATCTAACTAGTTTCAAACAGCGTTTAAAGAATCGAATTGCTGTAAATCACCATGATCTCGGATTTCTTTATACGCTTTCCTGTGTTAGTGCTTATAAATTGACTGGTAATGAAGAAGCCAAAAATGTAGCTATTGAAGCAGCAGACTTGCTCATGACGCGTTTTCATGAAAAAGCAGGCATCATTCAAGCATGGGGAGACTTAACGGACCCGTCACAGCGGGGAAGGATGATTATTGACTGTAATATGAATCTACCTTTACTCTATTGGGCTACAGAAGAAACTGGAGATCAGAAGTATAAGAGCGTAGCCGAAAGCCATATCCAAAAGGCAGCACAATACCTTGTGAGAGAAGATGCATCTACGCACCATACTTATTACATGGATCCAGACTCAGGAAATCCACTGTATGGTGACACACACCAGGGATATGCGGATGACTCTTGTTGGGCTCGCGGGCAAGCATGGGGAATATACGGCTTCCCTCTAAGTTATGCTTATACGAAAGACTGGAATTTAATCACGTTAACTAAGAAACTTACAAATTACTATTTAAATCGTTTACCTAAAGACTATATTTGTTATTGGGATTTAATTTTCACAGATGGCAATGAAGAAAGAGATAGCTCATCAGCTGCTATCGCACTCTGTGGATTACTTGAATTAGTGAAACATTTACCACTTACAGATGAAGAGAGACCTTTCTATGAGAACGCTATCAATAATACAACCGAATCACTAGTTAAACATTACACGACAGATGTGCACTCAAATGAAAATGGATTGTTGCGCCATGCCGTTTACTATAAAGGTGGTAACCGCGGAGTAGATGAAAGTTGTATTTGGGGCGATTATTATTATTTCGAAGCGCTTGTTCGTCTCTCGAAAGACTGGAATTTATATTGGTAATCTGGAAAGGAGTTCGATTATGGGACAAATCGGTGTATGGGAGTCAGTAGAAGACGGTGTTAAACGAAATATCTTAACAAGTGGTGAAGATCTAATGATTATGGAAGTTCGCTTCAAAAATGGAGCGATCGGAAATAAACATCAGCATCCTCATGAACAGATTTCCTATTGTCTTGATGGGCAATTTGAATTCACGATTGGCACAGCTCATACGATCATTGAAAAAGGAGAGTCACTTTATATCCCACCAAATACACTTCATGGCGTTAAAGCACTTTCAGATGGTAGTCTTTTAGATTCCTTTAGTCCAGTAAGAGAGGACTTATTAGAAGGAAAGGATTCATGAGTTCTCGTTTGTCAGATACGATTTACTTAAACGCTCAACATAAAAAAACACTACATGCGAAAAAAAAGCTAATCGCCGAGGCTGATGAAGCGCTACAAATACCATTTAGACCTTCAAAGACAGATATCGCAGACTGGGGGCACTATTTTCACTGCCCATATGATGGAGCTGCACTCAATTTCAGCTGGACGAATAATAAGAAATTTGATTGTCCTTCATGCAGGAGAGTCTTTGAAGACTCTCCATTTCTAGGTGGCTGGATGGGAATGGCTCACGGAAAACTAGGAGAGGCAGTTAAACATCTTTCGTTTGCCTACGCAGCTACTAAAAGAGAGGATTATTTATTGAAAGCAAACAAGATCCTTTTGGATTATGCAGAGTGCTACCCTCATTACCGAACACATGGAAAGATCCCTTATAATGGGCCAGGTAAACTTTTCGCTCAAACGCTTGATGAAGCCAATTGGATGATTAACCTTTGTTATGCCTATCACATTGGTAAAGAACATTTTACCAAAGAAGAATTGGAAATTGTAAATAATCAGCTATTTCTTAATGCGGCTACCTTTTTATCTACATGGAAAGAACAACAGATTCATAATCATGCTGTCCATATAACTGTTGCTATTTGTATGATCGGTTCAATATTGGGTAATGATCACTTAATTGAACAAGGGTTTAATGGAGATTATGGATTAAGAAATCAGATTCGTAAGGGCGTACTTGAGGATGGTTTATGGTATGAAGGGTCCTTCTCCTACCATTTTTATACACTTGAATCGATCGTTCAATTAGCACATATCACAGATGATACTCGTCTTTGGTCATTCCCAGAAATCAAAAAGATGTTCGATACGCCCTTATTATTTATTGATAATGAAGGGTTGCTCCCATCTTTGAATGACTCATCCTCATCTATTTCCTTATCTAAATATGCACATCTCTACGAGTTCGCTTTTTCTAGTTATGGGGAAGAGCAGTATCAAATGATATTAAGAAGCTTATACGGCATGCAACCATCAAAGTTTAAACGCGTTCCGCAAGATTCTTATTCATTGTTCTTCATTAACCAATTCGTTTTAAATGATACCAATTGTATAGTCCCATGCTGTAAGAACAATCAAAATAAGACGTTAACTTCAAGTTCTAGCTTAACAAAAATTTCCTGTGAAAATGGATGGCAGGTCTTTCAAAAGCATGCGCCATTTGGTGGTGAACACGATCATCTCGATCAACTAGGTTTATCGCTTAGCTTAAAAAACAAACCGTTTATACGAGATCCTGGCACAACACGCTATAGTGTTCCTGTACACTATGACTGGTTCAAGCATACGTATTCACATAACACCGTTAGTATAAATGGAAGTGATCAACCACCAGCAGATGGGAAGCGTATCAAAGCTGAACAATGCGAATGGGGAAGCTGGGTAGAAAGCGTCGTAGACTGGAAAAGTGATACCTATCTTTTTCAAAATTTAATTCAGTTACCTGAGTCAATGAGTTCCTGGGATGTTGAGAGTTACAAAGATTGTTCTATCCAACGTTTCAATGCTATTACTGATCGATTGTTTCTTGACATCGTTACGGTAAACGTACCAGAAAAAAGAGAAGTGGATCTCTTGTATCACGTCGACGGCCAAATACTTCACACCCAAAACTGGGAAACATCACAAGCAAAATTAAGCAAATTAAATCAAGATTTATTCAACAATAAGAGAGAAATGATGACGAATGGTTCTACATTTTTACAGTGGAAGGCGAACGAAGAAATTGTAAATCAACATAGCTGGTGTTCATCAAAAACGATGCTTTATTTAGCAAACACTCCCGATAATCCTCCCGTTTCTGATCGAGCCACTCTTATACAAAGAAGTGAGCCACATCAATCCATCACGTTTATTAACGTCTTTCAAATAGCTACGGATTTACCAAATAGAGAAGATGAGAATATAGAAGTGATACACAGCGAATCCGACATAAGAATACTTGTCTCCACTCATGCCTCTATATGTGGTGAATTCCGATTAACAAAAGGAAAGAACCACCATTCATCGACCCATTCCTATTTTTCTAGCTAAATTAACGATCAAGGAGTGGTTAATCATTATTGAGACGAAATTAGTAAGCTCACTCACCAAAGTTTTTGCTGATGAAGATTTAACTGAGCCATATGTTTCATTTGCATCTGCTTTATTAGGTGAAACATATTCCTTTCAAGTAGCGTATCGGTCAGATAAATTAGTAAAACAAATGAAGGTCGAAATTCACTCTCAGTTAAATGTAACAGCACGAGTAGTTGGACTGGTGCCTTCTGAGTACCCATGTCACTTTGATTACGATGATCATACCCTGCGTCATACACCAGGATTATACCCTGATCCCTTATTTCCAATTGTAGAAGAAGAAGGGCTTACAGCTTTTCCAAATCAGTGGCGATCGATTTGGATAACAGTGGACATAGAACAAGACGCTAGACCAGGCGACCACCAAATTGACATCACCCTCATTTGCACTAACGATGATCACGTTAAAGAAACTTTTCAATTGAACGTCATTGATGCAAATCTTCCAGAACAAGAAGTGATTCACACCGAGTGGCTACACACGGATTGTATCGCTTCAATTTATCAATTAAAGATCTTCAGTGATAAATACTGGGACACAGTAGAGAAGTATGTAAAGACTGCTGCTGATCATCACATTAATATGATTTTAACCCCTTTATTCACCCCTCCGCTAGATACTGAGATTGGTGGAGAGAGACCGACAGTACAGCTTGTTGATGTAACAAAAGAAGGAGAGAAGTATACATTTCATTTCGAAAAGCTTCTCCGATGGTTTAAAATGTGTCAGAATAACGGCATTCGCTATTTCGAATTCTCTCACCTTTTTAGTCAGTGGGGTGCAAAGCATTCACCTAAAATTATAGGTGATGTAAATGGGAAAAAAGAAAAACTATTTGGCTGGGAAACAGACGCTATGAGTCAAGCCTACCGTTCATTTCTAGCACAATTCTTACCTGCGCTTATTCAATTACTAGAAGAATCCAATCTAACAGATTATTGTTACTTTCATATTTCTGATGAACCGCGAATGGAGCATTTGGAATCTTATAAGAATGCAAGTCGTGTTATGCATGATTACCTTGGTGACCTACCAGTAATCGACGCACTTTCAGATTATACTTTTTACGAAAAAGGTCTTATTAAAAATCCAGTATCATCTAACGATCATATTACTCCATTTCTTGAAAACAACGTTCCCGATTTATGGACTTATTACTGTACTTCTCAATACAAAGAGGTTTCCAATCGTTTTTTTAACATGCCTTCCTCTAGAAATAGAATACTAGGAATGCAATTATATAAGTTTAATATACAGGGCTTCCTTCATTGGGGATTTAACTTCTGGTACTCTTCTTTTTCAAAAAAATTAATTGACCCGTTTCGGAACACGGATGCGAATTACTCTTTTCCATCAGGCGATGCTTTTCTCGTTTATCCCGGGGAGGAAGGGCCAATTGAGTCACTTCGTTTAGAAGTGTTAATGGAGGCTTTTCAGGATCATTCTGCATTACAACTTCTTGAAAGCTATATTGGGCGTGAACAAACGCTAGATCTACTAGAAAACGATTTGAAACAAGAATTAACATTCACCCATTATCCAAAAGATGCTGCTTGGCTTCTGGCCAAAAGAGACGAAATAAATGAACGAATTAAGCTTGAAATAAATGTTCATACTCATAAATAAACCGCCTGAAAGGCGGTTTATTTGTATTACATTTGGTGAATTTTTTTAAATTCTGATGGGCTTTTCCCTTCTTTTGTTCGAAACGCACGGCTAAAGTAATACCGATTTTCATAGCCTGAATGTCGTGCGATTTCATCCATTGTCCAATCCGTGTTGGCGAGTAATTTTTTCGCTTCTTCTACTCTTAGTGAAATCAAATATTCCTTTGGCGTCATCCGAAAAGCTGCTTTAAACCTTCTAGTAAGTTGAACAGGACTAAGTCCTAATTGAATAGAAAGGTCATTCATGCTAAATAGAGACATTAAGCCTTTCTCTTGAATAGTATTTTTCGCATCAATCATCAGCTTATCTTTTTGGCCGATTTGTTTCACATGCTTTTCTTCAAGCTCCCAACAAAACACATTCCAAATATCTCTCAGTATGTAATTAATACGGGACATATTCTGAGAGTGAGTATGATTCGAATACAAAGCCAAATATTCGAAATTAGAAGAAAGTCTTTTAAAATCTCTTAACGTCCATTTTCCACTAATAATGGATTCATCTTCTTCCAATGGCTTTAGTAACGACGGATCTGATAAGTACTCTTTTTTTAATTCCCATTCGAAAATAAATGCAAAAAAATGACAAAGGCTCAATTAACTTCCTTTTAAAAGGTGTGTTAGGTGGACAAAACACGAGGTCACCAACCTGTGCTACACCTTTCTTATCACCGATTGAAAATTCGAATTCACCTTTTTCGACCGCAAATAACACCCACTTAGGGTGGACATCTTCTTCAAATACAAATCGCTGCTTTTCTTTCCAATGAGCTAAATAAATGACCGATGGAACATAGTTTTGCAACGTTTTAGAGTCCAGGATTAATTTCACCACCTTATGAAATAAAGTATAAACAAATGACTCTATATTACATTTTAATAGAAGTTGGCAAGCGATACAATTATATTTAGAAAACTTAAAAAATTATCGAAGGTAACATCAAGGAGGATGTTCATCGCATGAAGTATGAAACAGTCGAATCTGATATTACGGTAATTGGGGGAGGTCTTGCTGGAGTTTGTGCAGCCGTATCGGCCGCTCGATTAGGTAAAACCGTTTTCCTTATCCAAAACAGGCCAGTACTTGGCGGTAATTCAAGTAGTGAAGTAAGAGTGTGGGTAAGCGGTGCTAACGCAGTAGGAACACAAAGATATGCCAGAGAAACGGGCATCATGGGAGAAATGCTTGTTGAAAATCAATATCGGAACCCTGAAGGAAACTCATACTACTGGGACCTGATCGTTTATGAAACCGTGTACAACGAACCCAATATTACACTTCATCTTAATACAGATGTTCATGAAGTAGAAGCCACTGGAGAAAATGACAATCGTGTTATCCAATCGGTTACTGGCTGGATGATGGGATCAGAGCGGAAAATTACCTACAAGAGTGAGGTATTCCTTGACTGTACAGGAGATGGATTAGTTGGTTTTCTCGCAGGGGCCGAATTTAAGTTAGGTAGAGAAGCAAGACATGAGTACGACGAAGAGTGGGCACCAGAAGAAGCTGACAACATCACACTTGGAAGTACCATCTTATTTTATACAAAGGATATTGGAACACCAGTGAAATATGTCGCACCAGCATTTGCAAGAGACATTACCCAAACTCTCATTCCAGAAAAAAGAATCATTCGAACTGGGGACTCTGGCTGCTATTATTGGTGGATTGAATGGGGCGGCGAAATGGATACCGTACATCAAAACGAAGCAATACGAGATGAATTATGGGCAGCCATTTACGGAATCTGGGACTACATTAAAAATTCTGGGAAGTTTGATGCTGACAACCTAGTTCTTGAGTGGGTAGGGTCTGTTCCAGGTAAAAGAGAGTACCGCCGATTTGTAGGCGATTATATGCTAAATCAAAATGATATTATTAGTCAGAGACCATTTGATGATCGAATTGCTTTTGGTGGATGGTCAATTGACCTTCATCCCCCAAAGGGCATGTATACTGGAGAAAATGCATCCAAGCACCTTTTCCCTGATGGTCTATATCACATTCCATTCCGCTCTTTATACTCACGCAACGTTTCGAACATGTTTATGGCGGGGCGGAATATCAGCGCAACCCATGTAGCATTCGGAACTACTCGAGTGATGGCAACTTGTGCGGTTATGGGGGAAGCTGCTGGAGTAGGCGCCGCTCTATGTGTGGACAAACAACTGACGCCACGTGAACTGTATGAAAATCATTTCAAAAGTGTGCAGCAAACTTTGCTCAAACAAGATGCTTCAATTATTGGAGCTAGAAACGAAGATGAAAGGGATCAAGCTAAACTTGCAACGATCAGCGCATCAAGCACATATCAAAAGATTGCCATTAACACACCAGCTGAACTGTACTCTTTAAAAAATGATGTGGGTATCTTGTTTCCAGTTGATCAGAAGCTCACTTCAATTGAACTTTTAGTCGATGCTACTATAGAAACAGAAGCGATTATAGAAGTATGGGATACAGGTAGAGGTGAAAATTACATTCCTCGTACATTGCATAATGAGAGGAAAGTAACCATTCCAAAAGGTGAGAAGCAGTGGATCACAGTTAGCATTCCCTGGACACCAAACGGTGAACAAAATGCTTTTATCGTGATTAAGGAAAATGAACAGCTAGCTTTATGGAAGTCAAAACAGCCACTATCCGGGGTGTTAACTTTTGAAAAAGGAGATATTCCGATCGTTGACCCTAACTTGTCCCAACAACCCGAGCAGTTAGTCGTTCAGTGGTCAATGAAAAATCTTACACGACAGCCGTTTTGTTTTAAAGTAAGTGATCCAATCGGAACTTACTTACCAGATAAAGTCATTAATGGTTACCACCGACCATTTGGATCTCCACATATGTGGATGTCTGAATCCACTGGAGGGGAAGAGTGGATCGAGTTAACCTGGGACAAGCCGGTTCAAATGAATGAAATCCACTTAACCTTTAATGATGATGTGAACGAATACTTAATTAACCTTCACTTTTTGAAAACAGAATTCGATATTATGCCAGAGCTAGTTGCCAACTATCGTATTGAAATGAATTTGGATGGTCAGTGGCAAACGGTA
This sequence comes from Pseudalkalibacillus sp. NRS-1564, assembly GCF_050467905.1. Lineage (NCBI taxonomy): Bacteria > Bacillati > Bacillota > Bacilli > Caryophanales > Fictibacillaceae > Pseudalkalibacillus > Pseudalkalibacillus sp. NRS-1564. The sequence continues at coordinate 187,666 of NZ_JBITPM010000040.1, forward strand.
GATTCAATCAAATCTAACCGAAAAAGAAAGCGCGTCCATCATTTAGAAACCTTTACTACTGATAAAATACGTGTGGTTATCGAGGAAACCAATGGTTCACAGCACGCTGAACTGATCGAAGTGAGAGTCTACTAGTATCTAAATTAATAAACTCTCACAGGTGAACAGATATGCTATTGTAATAATATCTCAAAAGAAATCGAATTTTCAGGTAAGAAAGTCTGTCACCAAAGAACAGTCTAGGAGGGAATTCATGAATGCAAAAACAGCTGTAGAGTCAGAGAGGTCACTTTATACGAAATCGGAAACAAAGAAGAAAACGCTGATGACAAACTTATGGAAGTACAAAAGCTTCTACATTATGCTTGCACCGGGGTTAATTTGGTTTTTCATCTATAAGTATCTACCAATGTACGGCGTTATTATCGCGTTTAAAGATTACAACGTGATGGAAGGCATCACGGGGAGCAACTGGGCTGACCCATGGTATAAATATTTCCAAATTTTCTTTGATTCCCCTTATTTCTACCAACTATTATCCAACACATTGATCATTAGTTTATACAAAATTCTTTTTGGAATGGTTCCGAGTATTGTACTCGCTATCTTTCTAAATGAATGTAAAACAATGTGGTTTAAAAGATGGATACAAACGCTAAGCTACATGCCACACTTTCTATCTTGGGTAATCATTTATGGAATTTGTATCGCTTTCTTGTCAGAAAGCACAGGGTTATTTAATCGTTGGTTAACAGAAGGGGGAGCATCAAGCATTCCTTTCTTAACATCAACAGACTGGTTCCGTTCGATATTAGTAGGATCTGAAGCATGGCAAAGTCTCGGATGGGGAGCCATTATTTATTTAGCAGCGATAGCCGGAATTAATCCTTCTCTCTATGAAGCAGCAAAAGTAGATGGGGCGAATCGCTTTCATATGATCTGGCACATTACACTACCAGGAATACGTAACGTTATCATCCTTTTGTTTATTTTAAAGCTAGGACATATGCTTGATGCTGGTTTTGAACAAGTTTACATCATGTATAACGTCCAAGTATATGAAGTGGCTGACATTATTGATACGTGGGTTTTCCGAACAGGACTTGAACAGATGAACTTCAGCCTTGCTGCATCAGTAGGATTATTTAAGTCAGCAATTGGCCTTATTCTTGTCATCGGAGCGAACCAAATTGCGAAGAAATGGGGCGAAAACATATGGTGAAAAATAAAGGAGACCGCGCCTTTGATCTACTTGTAACGATATCTCTCATCCTAGTTGGTGTACTATCCGTTTTCCCCTTGCTTTTCGTCGTTGCAGTATCTCTAACCCCGATCGAAGAAGTATTGAAAAATGGTGGATTTGTTCTGATTCCTGAAGCGATTAACTTTGATGCGTATACTCACCTTTTATCTCAACCCAAAATACCAAAATCGTTTATGGTCACCATTTTTATTACAGTTGTTGGAACGATCATTAACTTGATTCTTACTACGTTAATGGCGTATCCATTAAGTCGTAAAAATTTACCTGGTCGCAACATTTTCATTTTCCTCGTCGTCTTTACACTCTTATTTAACGGCGGGATCGTACCTACATACTTAATTGTAAAAGCAACTGGTTTACTTAATTCGGTGTGGGCAATGATTATTCCGAATGCGATTTGGAGCTTTAATGTTCTTATCATGAAAAGCTTCTTTGAAAACTTACCAGAAGATATTTTCGAAGCAGCTCGAATTGATGGTGCAGGCGAATTTAGAATTCTCGGGCAAATTGTACTCGCTCTTTCGAAACCCGTTATGATTACAATTGGGTTATTCTATGTCGTTGGTCACTGGAACGAATTTTTCCAGGCTGTTATGTACATTACAGACCCTGCCCTAAATCCTCTCCAGGTTGTGGTTCGAGATATTCTTGTACAAAATCAAGATCAAATCGAGAACGTGGATGCAGTTATACCGACAGCTACCATTCAAATGGCAGCCGTTATTATTGCAAGCTTACCAATCATTGTGATTTATCCATTTGTTCAGAAGCATTTAACAAAAGGTATGCTACTAGGTTCGATCAAAGGATAGAAAACGATCATGTCAGAAGCAGAACATAGAATGAATGCCATACTCGTAGGGGAGAAACAATGAAACAAGTAAGAATTGGATTAATCGGTATTGGATTAAGAAGTTCTATTGCAAAATATTGGCATCAACCGGATGGAGAATCCGTTGTTGTAGCAGCAGCAGATCTATCCATCTCTAAATTAAAAGCCTTTCAAAAAGATATAAACAAAGAAACCTATATTACGACAAATTATAAGGAACTTTTAGAACGAAATGACGTAGATGCCGTTGTTATTACAACACCTGATCACTTACATGAGGAACATGCCATTGCAGCATTTAGAGCAGGAAAACACGTGTATTGCGAGAAACCATTAGCCATTTCAGTGGAGGGGTGCGATCGTATTCTCGATGAGTGGGAGAAGTCAGAGAAGCATCTTATGATCGGGTTTAATATGAGGTACATGAATATGTTTCGAACGATGAAAGGAATTGTTGACTCTGGTGTAATAGGTGACATTAAAGCCGTTTGGGTTCGCCATTTTGTAGGGTTAGGTGGAGAGTATTACTACCATGACTGGCACGCTAACTCTGCAAATACGAATTCTCTTTTACTCCAAAAAGGTTCTCATGATTTAGATATTATCCACTGGATAACAGGAAGTTACACCAAAAAAGTCTCAGCATTTGGTAGCCTTGATTTCTTCGGAGGAGAAAAAGATAACAATCTTACGTGTCCCACTTGTGATCAAAAACATGACTGCACGGAATTTAGCACTACTCCATTGAATCAATGCGCTTTTCGCAATGAAGTGGATGTAGAAGACAATAACATGGTCATTATGGAATTAGAAGGTGGCATTAAAGCTTCTTATTTACAGTGTCATTTCACCCCAGATTATCAACGCAACTATACGTTTATTGGCACAAAAGGAAGAATTGAAAACTCTGAACCGGATGGAAAAGTATATGTGGAGACGAGAAAATCTAACACCTGGCATGAATATGCTGATCAAACGTACGACATAAAGACGGCAGAGGGAAGTCATGGTGGAGCCGATCCAGTCATATGTCAGGATTTTGTAAATCTTGTTCTTCATAATAAACAACCGCTCACAACTCCTTATGCTGGAAGAATGAGTGTCGCAGTTGGTTGTGCGGCGTCAGAATCCATTCGGGCTGGAGGAAAAGTGGTACAGGTCACTCAGCGAGTTGGATCTGAAAAGACACAAAGCACAGGTATGACTTAACTAAACATCACGAGAAAAAGAAGGATAAAGAGGTGTATCTGAATGGTTGAATTAAATGGCTTATGGGGCAAATTTTATCGCATTACAGAATGGGTCGCTCGTCTTGTATACGTTCAATGTCTATGGCTCGTATTCTCGATTGTTGGGCTTTTGGTCGCAGGAATTTTCCCTGCAACAATGGGCATGTTTGCAGTCGTACGCCGCTGGCAACTCGGAGAGACAGATGTTCCTGTTTTCCCTGAGTTTTGGACTACCTATAAACAAGAATTTATAAAG